>JBOHCZ010000343.1:0-5787 GCA_050699195.1 Streptomycetales bacterium | reverse complement strand
CTCCGGCGGGCCGGCCCGGTGCTCGGCGAGCCGCGGCATCGACCCCGCATAACCCCGGGACAGCATCGCGAGGTAGACCCGCTCCCCCCGCTCGTAGGTACGGACGAACAGTGCACCCGCGGACCGGGCGAGCGTGGCCCAGGCCCGGACGTCACGGGCCCGGAAGCCGCGCGACTCCCGGGCGATACGCATCCGGCGCATGTCGTCGGCGATGACGTCGGCGTAGCGGAGCATGAATGTCGCGATCTGCAGCAGCAGGGTCGGCATGCGCAGCCGCTCCGCCCCCAGCAGGATGTCGCGGGGCTGCGTCGTCGCCGCGAGCAGGATCGAGGTCGTCACCCCGATGGTGCCCTTGGCGAGGATGTTCCAGGCGGCGAGCAGCCCCCCGCCGCTGAGCGCCAGCCCGAGGACCTCGACCCGCTCGCCCCGCGCGATGAAGGGCAGGAGCACGGCGAAGGCCACGAACGGCACCTCGATCGCGGCGCGGCGCGCCACGAACCCCGGTGGTACGCGGGCCAGCGCCGCCACGAGGGCCAGCAGCACGGCGTACCCTCCGAAGGCCCAGAACCGTTCCGGCGGGGTCGCCACGACCGCCACCACGAACAGCAGGCCCGCGAGCAGCTTGCACTGCGGCGCGAGCCGGTGCACCGCCGAGTCGCCAGGCAGGTACAGCCGGTGGGCTCCGTGGGAATGGCCTGCGCTCATCGGTCGCGCTCGGCGCGCGTACGCTCGCCGCGCGTACGCTCGCCGCCGGTGTCACCCGGTCCGCCGCCGCGGTGCCGTACGACCCACACGAGCAACGCGGTCGCGGCGAACGTCGCGCCGACCCCGGCCACCCCCGCGAGGCCGCCGGAGAGCGCAGGGCGCTCAAGGCCCCGCGCCTGGTAGCCGGCGAACGGGGATCCCGACCCGGCGTGCTCGCGCTCCTCGGCCGCGATCCCGTGGTCGTGGGCCACCCGCTCGAGCCCGTCGGGCCGGCTGCTCGCGAAGTAGCTCACGATGCCGGCGAGCACCAGCGCGAGGACCAGTCCCGCGAGGACGAAGGCCCGGTCGCCGCGGCCGGGCCGGCCGCCGATCATGGCCGGCATCCGCTCAGACCCGTACCGCAGTGACGTGGCGCTGCCGCGCCTGCTCGCTGGCGCCCCGGACCAGGTCGGGGCGCACGGCCACGACGCTGGCCACGGTGAACGCCGTGATCGCGGCCTCGCCGACCCCGATGAGCAGGTGCACCCCGCCCATCGCGGCCGTGACCGTGGCCAGCGGGACATCGGCCGTGCCGCCGAGCGCGTAGATCCCGACGAACGTCATCGCCGCCGCGGGCACCGAGACGAACGCCGCCGCAGCCGCTGCGGCGACGATCGACCGCCGCCCCGGTGGCAGCACCCTGACCAGCACCCGGAACACGACGTAGGCCACGAGCACCGATACGAGCGCCATGTCGACGGTGTTGACTCCGAGGGCGGTCAGGCCGCCGTCGGCGAAGAAGACCGCCTGCACGATCAGCACGACCGAGACGCAGAGCACCCCCGTTGCGGGACCGACAAGCACGGCGGCGAGCGCCCCGCCGAGCAGGTGGCCGCTGGTGCCCGCTCCGACGGGGAAGTTCAGCATCTGCACCGCGAAGATGTAGGCGGCGACCAGGCCGGCGAGCGGGGCGGTGCGCTCGTCGAGCTCACGGCGGGCCGCTCGCAGGCAGACGGCGATGCCGGCCGCGGCGACGGCGCCGGTCGCCACGGACGTCGGGGCGTCGATGAAACCGTCGGGTACGTGCACCGGTCCCCCTCGTGCCGATGGCAGCAGATCTTCCCTGCCGCCCTTCCTTGCCGACACCCTATGCCGGATGACCGCACCTGCAAAGCGGTTGCAATAGCGCCTCGCCGGTGGCTGCTAGCGTGAGCCGCATCATCTGCGTGCCCACGAGGAGAGCTGCCGTGACCGGCCCGACCAGGCTCAAGACCGGAGACGAGGCCCCCGCGTTCACCCTGCCCGACGCGGACGGCAACGAGATCTCGCTGTCCGACTTCGCTGGGCGGCGCCTGATCGTGTACTTCTACCCGGCGGCGATGACCCCGGGGTGTACGAAGCAGGCGTGCGACTTCCGGGACAGCCTCGCGCCGCTGGCCGGCGCCGGGTACGCGGTGGTCGGCATCTCCCCCGACACCCCGGACAAGCTGCGCCGCTTCCGCGAGGCGGAGGGGCTGAACTTCCCGCTGCTCTCGGACCCGGACCGCAAGGTCCTCGAGGCCTACGGCGCGTACGGCGAGAAGCAGTCCTACGGCAAGACGGTGGTCGGGGTGATCCGCTCCACGTTCGTGGTGGACGCAGGCGGGCGCGTCGAGCAGGCGATGTACGGCGTCAGGGCGACCGGCCACGTCGGGCGCCTGCGTACGGACATCGGCGCCTGAGCCCGGGCTGGTGTCACGGCATCGCGGGACTGTCGGACCTGCCGCTTAGCGTCAGATCATGCGGACGCCCGGTTACACGCCCGACCAGCTCGCCGAAGCCGTCGCCGCGTCGGACAGCCTGACAGGCGTCCTCCGGCAACTCGGCCTCTCATCGTCACACAGCGCCTACTCCCGGGTGAGACGCGACATCGCGCACCTTGGGCTGGACGCCTCGCACTTTCCCGAGAAGAAGCAGTACTCCGTGGAGTTACTGATGGAGGCTGCGGCAGCCTCGACGAGTGTCGCGGACGTGCTCCGCTACATCGGGGCACGACCAGCGGGCGGTACGCATACCCACATCAGCCGGCGCCTCAAGCTCCTCGGGATCGACACCTCGCATTTTCGATCACAGCCTCGCCTACACGGGAGGGGACAAAGCATCCCCCTCGATTCCGATGCGCTCGCTGCCGCCGCAGCACGTTCAGAAAGTGTCGCCGGGGTCGTCCGCGCACTCGGGCTTCGTTCGTCTGGCTCGATGCAAAGGCGAGTCCGGGACACACTCAAGGATCTCGGCGTCGACACGTCGCACTTCAAGGGCCAGGCTCACAATCGAGGCCAGCACCTGTCACGGCGTAGAGCCGGGGACCTGCTCGTCATGAGATCGCCGGGTTCTCGGAGGGAACGACCACATCTGTTGCGGCGAGCCTTGGCGGAAATCGGGAGGCGGTACGAGTGCTCCCATTGCGGCCTCGGCAGCGAGTGGCAGGAACAGCCACTCATCCTCGAAGTCGACCACATCGACGGCAACTATCTCGACAATCGCCCACATAACCTACGCTTCTTGTGTCCCAACTGCCACTCGCAGACCGCGACGCATGCAGGGCGCAACATCGGTGGCCGTGCGCTGGCTGAGGCGTCGAGACACGCGGCCCGTGCTCGCGCCCGGCTACTTCACCTCCCTCAGGCTCGAGTCCAGCCACCGAGGCACGGGGGGCCTAAGATGACAGCCGTGCAGGGGCCGTAGCCCAACAGGCAGGAGGCGCGTGTTTTAGGCGCACGACAGTGCGAGTTCGAATCTCGCCGGCCCCACAAGTCCTCATTCTGAGAGCGCCTTGGCCCGGAGGTGTAAGGGCGGGGGTGTTGGTCGCCGAGCGACCGGCGTTCTCGGCCGCTCGGGGTTCGCGCTCTCGTGGCCGGGACATAGGTGGGCGGGCTGGCGCGCACCCCCGGAAAGGCCGCCCTGCTGCGCACTCTCGGCGCGGCGCCCGCGGAAGCCGCCCTGTTCGACCCTTCCTCCCTGACCCGGTTCGTGCCGCACGGGCACGCGCGCCGCCGCGCCGCTGGCCGTGCTCTCCCGGTCACATGGCGCCTCGCCACCGCGGTTCCAGACGGCGACCCGGGTGGCGGCCTGACCGCACCGCCGTGGATGCGGCATGGTTTCGGGTATGCACCTGACCCCTCGCGAGCAGGAACGGCTGACTCTCTTCACCGCGGCCGAGCTGGCGCGGCGCAGGCGCAGCCGCGGCCGCCGGCTGGGCGCGCCCGAGGCGATCGCGCTGATCTGCGACGAGGTCCTGGAGCGCGCGTGGGACGGCGGGTCGCTCGACGAGGTCATCGCCGCGGGCCGTGCGGCCCTCACCCTGGACGACGTCATGGACGGGGTCCCTTCCGTCGTCACCCAGGTCCAGGTCGAGGCGCTTTTCCCGAGCGGCACCGCGCTGGTGGCCATCGACACCCCCCTCGGCCCGCCGGACAGCGACGGCCCGGGTGCCGTCCGCACGGGGGGCGGGGAGGTCGAGCTCACCCCCGGCCGCGCCAGGACCACCCTCGCCGTGCGCAACGACGGCGACCGTCCGGTGTACGTCTCGTCGCACTTCCCGATCGCCGAGGTGAACGCCGCGCTGGTCTTCGACCGGGACCGGGCGCGGGACATGCGCCTCGACGTCCCCGCGGGTACCGCCCTCGGCTGGCAGCCGGGCGAGGAACGCGAGGTCACCCTCGTCATGCGGAAGGGCGGCCCGGCATGACCGCGCGCCTGGACCGGGGCAGCTACGCGGCCCTCTACGGCCCGACCACGGGCGACCGCGTCCGCCTGGGCGACACCGACCTGTGGGTCGAGGTGGAGGGCGACGACACCGGGTACGGCGACGAGATCCTCGGCGGCTGCGGAAAGACGCTGCGGGACGGACTGCTCGCGGCCAGCCGCGGGCCGCGCGACGACGCGCTCGACCTGGTCGTGAGCAACGTCCTGCTGCTCGACCCGGTGCTCGGGGCGCGCAAGACCCACATCGGGGTCAAGGACGGCCGGGTCGCCGGCGTGGGCCGGGCAGGCAACCCGGACCTGTCCGACGGCGTCGAGCTGGCCGTCGACACCCACACCGCGCTGGTGCCTGGCGAGGGGCTCATCGCCACGCCGGGCGTCGTCGACTCGCACGTGCACCTGTCCTCGCCCGAGATCGCGCCGGCCGCCCTGTCCACCGGAGTGACGACGGTGGTCGGCATGGGCCTCGGCGGCGTCTGGGACGTCGGGGTCAACCCCGCCCACAACCTGCACACGCTCATGGCGGCCTGGCGGGACGTGCCGCTCAACGTCGCGTTCCTGGCCCGCGGCTCCAGCTCGTCGCCGCGGCTGCTCGAGGAGGCGGTCGCCGCAGGCGCGGGCGGCTTCAAGATCCACGAGGACTTCGGCGCGACCCCCGGCGTCGTCGACGTGTGCCTCGGCGTGGCGGAACAGGCCGACCTGCCCGTGGCCCTGCACACCGACTCGCTGAACGAGTCCGGCTACCTCGCCGACACCGTCGAGGCGACCCGCGGCCGTACCGTGCACGCGTACCACGTGGAGGGCGGCGGCGGGCACCCCGACCTGCTCGAGATCCTGTCCGTGCCGCACGTCATCGCCTCGTCGACGACGCCGACGCTCCCCTACACCGTCAACACCGCCGCCGAGCTGTTCCCGATGACGATGACGGTGCACCGGCAGAACGCCCGGGTGGCAAGCGATGTCGAGATCTCCCGCAGCCGCATCCGGGCCCACGCGATCGCAGCCGAGAACGTGCTGCACGACCTCGGCGCCATCAGCATCGTCAACTCCGACTCGATGGGGATGGGCCGCATCGCCGAGACGGTACGCCGCACCTGGCAGCTCGCCCACCTGGCGGCCCGGCGTACCGGCGAGCAGGGCCCGGACCAGCCGGCCAATGCGCGCGTACTGCGCTACCTCGCGAAGCTCACCGTCAACCCGGCGATCGCACACGGCCTCGCACACGACGTCGGCAGCCTCCAGCGCGGCCGGCTCGCCGACCTGGTGCTGTGGCAGCCCGCGTGGTTCGGCGCGAAGCCCGAGCTGGTGCTCAAGGGCGGGTTCGTCGCCTGGGGGGTGAGCGCGAGCGGCTCGGCGTCGACC
>JBOHCZ010000342.1:0-15870 GCA_050699195.1 Streptomycetales bacterium | reverse complement strand
CGTCAGCGGACGCCGCAAGGCCCGCGGCGGCCTCCGCCAACTCCGGCGGGGAGGCCAGCAGCACCCGGCCGTCCGACCGGCGCCGACGGCGTACGACCGGCGAAGGGTCGTCACCGCCCCTCGCCTTGTCGTCGGCCCGGTCGAGGGCGGCGCGAACGAGACCCGCGACAACACGGAACCGCTGCGGGGACGACTGGCCAGCGGCCAGCGCGGCCACGACATCGTCGGCCCACCCGGCCCCACCGAGCCCCGCCAGAGCCTCCGTCGTGTGGGCCATCAGCTTGTCGAGCCGCTCGCGGGCCGCGACGTCATCGGCCCACGCGTCGCGAATGTCGGCGAGCACCCGCGAGACTTGAGGCGGGCCACCCAAGCCAAGTGGTTCGGCGAGATCGGCCAGAGTCGCAAAGGCGCCAGCCCCCTCGTCCAAGCCGACAAGGACACGGGCGGCACGACGCCTGGCCGTCGCCCGCGCGCTGCCCGCAGAGCGGACCAGGGCCTCGGCCGTCCCCTCGGGGTCGGCGAGCGGGTCGTCGGGACGACCGGGTGGTGCGGGCTCGTCGACGAAGCGGCGTTCAGCGACGGCAGCGCCGAAACGCTCACGCCACTGCTTGGCGCGCGAACGGACCTCCCGCCGCGTGGGGTTGGCGATCCCCTTGAGCGGGGAAAGCCGGCCCGGGTCGACCGCGGCCAGGTCGCCAACGGTCGACAGGTGGAACGGCTCGAGCGCCGAGAGAGCACGGGCGGACAGGCCGGCCTCCGCCAGCGACGTCTCGGGCCCAGCGGCCGCCGCGCGCTCCTCGGCATCGTCGGGCACCGTCGTCGTCGTGCTCGTGAAGACCGACCGCCAGGCGGCCAGCATGTCGGCCGCCGTGTCGAAGCGCTCCCGTGCGTCGCGCCGCAGAGCGCGCCGGAAGAACGCCAGCAGGCTGCCCGCGATGCTCGGGTCGAAGGCACCTGGTTCGATCGTCGCCTCGTCGCGGATGACGGCCGGGTTGCTCACTCCGTCACCGAAGACGGGAACCCGGCCCGTGGCCATCTCGAAGAGGGTGACGGCGGCCGCGTAACGCTCTGCCGCGGAGTCCCAGTAGGGGCGGGCGCCGCCGCCCAGGAACGGGTCAAGGTACTGCCGGGTGCCCGCCTCCACGCTCCCCGCGCTGGCCTTGGCGAGGGAGAAGTCGAACAGCACGAGGTGCTTGGCGCGGTCGCTGCGTTGCTCGCGCACGCCGAGGTTTGCCGGCTTGACGTCGCGGTGATCGACGCCTGCCTTGTCGAGCCCGACGAGGGCTTCGAGCACGTCGGTGCCCCAGCGCTCGAGCAGGTCGAGAGAGAGCCGCGGCCGCTCCCGCAGCACATCGGCCAGGGTCTCGCCCCCCGCGGACTCCAGCAGCAGAGCCGTACGGGACCCGACCCGCAGCGGATGCTCCTCGACGAGCCGGATCAGCCGGGGGTGGGGCTGGCGGCGCAGCGTGCGCAGTACCTCAGCCTCGTCGAGCAGCCGCCGGGACGCCGCGTCGTTGAGCGCAACCTTGAGCACCCGCTTCTCGCCGCCGGACTCCCGGTCCGTGACGAGCAGCCCCACCGCGGTGGAGCCCGAGCCGAGGCGGCGCAGCAGCTCGAAGCGGCTGCCGATCAGGGTGCCAGGCGCGGCCTCGAGCGGGTCACCGGCGTGGCCGGCACCGGGTGCGCCGACCTCGCGATCGACGTCGTCGAGACCGGCCAGGAAGGCGGTGAGATCCTTGCGCTCACTCACGGTGGGCCGAGTGGACTCGAGCACGACCTTGCGCAGCGCCCCCGGGACCTCCGGCACGTCGGCCACGAGGTCGAGCCCACGGTCACGCCGTAGACGGTCACGAAGCTCGCCCGCGTCGCCGGCCGGCGGGCGTCCCGCCACGACGTGGTAAACCAGCGCGCCCAGCGCGAAGACATCGAGACGGACCCGGTCGACGTTCAAGGCCCACCGCCCCTCTGGCGCGAGGTAGGCCTCGGCCTGCCGGCGCTCCGGGCTTGCGGTCTCGCCGCCCTCCAGCAGGTGGAAGATCCTCGTCGCGGTATGGCGGCCCTGGTCGCTCCCGGAGGTCGGGGCGTCGAGGCCGGCCACCTTCCAGTCGCTGAGCCTTGCGGTGGGCCCGCTGCCGTCGTCCTCGGTGATGAACACCGCCGTGGGAGACAGGCCGCGGTGTACGACGTGGTGGCGGTGCACGTAGGCGAGCGCCTCGGCCAGCTGGCGTATGAGGTCGACCTGTGTTGCGAGCGCTAAGCCGCCCGGACGGTCGGCGAGCCACAGGTCGAGCCGACGGGCCGATTCGTCGTGGGGATAGACCAGCCCCACCCCGAGGTCGTCCTCGACCAGGTCACGCGGGCGTAAGACGCCCTCGTGATGGAGGCGGTTCGTCAATGCATACTCGCGCTCGACGAGTTTGCGGGTGCCAGCGCGGGCGGTCTCGGAGGCGCCGGGTGGACTGACGAAGAACCGGATGCGGGCCCGGTCCCCGTGGGCGAGTCGGTGCTCGGCCGGCCAGTCCTGCCAGTCCTCGCCCTCTGCAAGGGGAGGGCCCACGAGCCGCCATGAGCCGACCTCGCGCTGACGGCGTACCGCAAACCCGATGCGGGTGAAGAGCTCAGCCAGCTCTTCATCCGAGGCGATCAGGCGATCCCTCGACGTCCGCGGCTCCAGCAAGCGGTCCGCGATGCTTGGAAGGCCTGACACATTCTCCAGCCCGTCCAGGCCGAACAGGTCAGTCGCTTCGGCGCGCGGCAACTCGCAGCGCCCATCCCTCGCGTGTAGGAAGACGCATTCCTGGACGTACGGGACTCGGGCGACCTCGAAGAGGCCCTGCCTGCCCGCGCCGTCCTTGATCAGGCTGGCGAGCCGCTGTGCCTTCCGGCGAGCCAGCAGCAGGGGGGAATCCAAGCTGCGGCGGTTGCGTCGCCACCGGTAGGCAGTTCCGGTGATCGGGCCGCGATAGTGCTTGAGCTCGACGAGGTGCAGCCGACCCTCACCGAGCACGAGCAGGTCCACCTCGTGCCACTTGCCCTGGCTGTCACGAAACTCGAAATTGCTCCAGGCACGGTACGGCGCGCGATCGGGCAGCAGCTCACGGACGTGAGCCAGCCCCTCACGCTCGTGGGGGAACTCCGAGTCGCTGACCTCGTGCCAACGGGGGCTGCCCGGTCGCATGGCTCGCAAACCCCCTCCGGTGGCGCGTCATTTTTGTGTATGGCGCTGGCCGTCAGCCATCCTGCCAAGAGGGCATGCGGCTAACCCGGCTCGACCCCCCATTCTGCCCCAGCCGTACATGCATCGGACCCCTTGCGTGCTAAGTCCTGATGCGAATCTCGGCACTTTTCGGCCTACCGGGGGCTCAGGACAGCTCCCAGCATTGCTGGCGTCGTCGCCATCAGTACATCGCCGCCCAGATCAACTAGCCACGCCGCCCGGGACCTGACCAGTTACCCCCCGCGTACGTCTCCCTGTTCACGTACGGGCTGCCTCGGGTGACGTACGAGCCTCCAGGCGGTGCTAGGAACGCTCGGCGCCGTCCGGCCAGATCACGTCAACGGGGGTCCCGGCTCGGCGGACGTGCTCGACAACGTCGGCCGTCCCGCCGAGCCCGCCGGACGGGCCGCTGTCCCATACGGCCATGAGGCGGTCGGTGCTCTTGAGGACTTCCTCACCGGCCGCCATGTACGCCTCTCGGCCCGAGGTAAGGAACGGCATGTACCGGACGCACGCAGCGCGGATCAACAGCTCGTCGAACTCGGCGCGGTTGTCCGGCTTGACCTTCTCCTCGCGGTAGTCGGCGGCGGGAAGGACGACCTCGACCCGCCCGCCCACGTCGAGGACGGCGCGGGCAAAGATCTGGTCGGCGCCCCGGGCGAGGCAGGTCACCCCGACCAGTTCGGCGCCCGCGTACAGCGTGAGCGCGTCACGGAGCGCCGCGTGTACGAGGTCGGCCGTAGCGTCGGTCAGGTTCGAGTGTCCGGTGATGCCGATCCGGGTCACGCGGTCTCCTTCAAGGTGTTGAGGGGTCTCTTGCTGAATCGCTCTGTGAGTTCGGCGCGGAGATCGACGAGCGGCGAGGCATCACCGAGGCGGGCCGCCTCGGTGTGGAAGTCGTACAAGCGGCGCTCGACCCGGCCGGACTTGATGGTGTCCTCGATCTCGACGGCGCTCCGTACGACGCGTGCGGCCTGTTCGCACTCGCCGAGCAGCAGGTAGGCGCGGCCGACGCCGACCAAGTCGAACGCCCGGTTTCGGAGTCGGCGGGGTGCGCGGAGACGGAGCGCCGTCGAGATGTGATCGACCGCGCGGCGGGCGAGGTCGTCAGGGGCAAGACCCTGCTCGGCGCGGGAGAGTGCGAGGTCCCGGTACCGGGCGCCGACGACCCCGGCCAGTTCGGAAGCGTCGAACTCGGCGACCCAGTACGGCACTCGGCCGCTGCTGTCGTGGAAGTCCTCTTCTGCCAGTCCGACCGCGCGGTGAAAGGCTTGTACGCGTCCGGTCTTGGCGTAGGCCCATCCCTCCCGGGTGCGCAGCATCGAGCGGACCCGGCCAGGGGCGTTCGGGCCGACGTCGTCGAGGGCGAGGCGGACGAGGTCGAGCGCGTCGCCGGGCTGGTCGAGGTCGAGCATCTGCCGCGCCATGGCCGCGAGGATGTTAGCCCCGAACAGGCGCCCTGGCTCGCCCGAGGCGTGCGAGGCGCGGAGCGACAGCCGGTAGTACCGCTGGGCGATCGGGTGCAATCCGGCGTCGTACGACATCGAGCCCACGATCTTCGCCAGCTCGGCCAGCACGACGAACAGGCACCCTGTGATGTCGGCGGGCTGCTGCTGGTTGAGGAGGTCGGCAACCTCGTTCATCTGGCCGACGACGGCCTTACGCCGGATGCCCATCCGGAAACGGTTGTCCCAGTGCCGGAGCGCGTGAGTGACCGTCTCGATATGCCGCATCTCCTCGTCGGAGATCGTCCCGCGCGTCGGCCTGGACGACGCCGAGTCGGGATCACGGGTGATCCAGTGCTCTAGTGGTTCGGTGAGTCCGGCGCCGACCAGTAGGGCGCCGATGCGTCTGTTCGCTTCGCGTCGGTCGAGCATCAGGTCCGTCAAGGTGAGTCGGGTGATGTCTTCCACGGTACGGGCGGGCGTCCACATCGCGGGACCTGACGTCTCAGTTCCCGGCTCGGCCAGCACGGGCGCGCGGGCGTCTCGGTCCTCGTGGCTCCCGTCCATGACTGGGGCGAGGCCAAGCCTCACCCGTGCGTCGCTGGGCATCGCCAGTCCGTCCGCGATGCGTTCGTACACCTCCAACTCGGTGACCCGTGCGTTGCCGCGCATCAGGTCGCTTACGTAGCCCTGGGACATGACTACGGCGATGCCGATCTGGGTCTGACTGGCGCCGAGGTGGTCTTTCAGCACCTGGAACACCGCGCCGATATCGCGGTCTTGTAGCGCATGGCGCATCGCGTCGAGTCGCCATATCCACGCGGGTACCCGGAGTGGTCCCTTGGCGCGTCCCATGCGAACGGCCGCCCTTTCGGTGCTGCGTTCTTTGACCGACCTTCCCCCGAAGTTACGCCAGCTTGACACCCGTGTCGGTGAGAAGTCATCCCGTTCACCGATAGGTCCGCCGGATTCCTTCCGTCTCCGCTCGTCCCAACAGTGAGTCCACAGCACGAGCGCCCGCGACCCGGGCGCGTTCGTCGGGAACTACCCGGAAGGACACCCCCGTCATGCCCGCCGACCCTCGTACCGCCGCCCCCAGCACGCCCCACACCTCCGACCCGCGCCGCTGTCACCTGGAACGCCTCGGCGAGGCCGTCAAGGCCAAGACGAACCTCCAGGCGACCGTGAAGCAGGCGGCGCGGTCCGGCCCGGTCGTGCTGCACGTCGTCAACCCGGCCGTTCCGGACCTCAAGGAAGACCTCGGGTGCGACCTGCTCGACGAGCGGTGGTCGCTGGTCTGGTCCTGGGGGGATGTCCTCGGCCCGGCCGACGCGATCGAGGCCGCCGTGTCCGCGCTCGAACGTGTCCTCACGGTGCGGTCGTGATCGGCCTCGCCGTCGAGGAGGTCGTTCCGGACCCGGCCGACTGGCTCGCCCGACTACGGCGCGACTTCCCGCACTGGGGCTTCTTCTACGACCCGTGCGCCTCGGTCTGGGTCGCCGTACGCGGACGTGAGCGCATCGAGGTCGCACCGAGACCTAAAGCCCTGCCGCCCTCATGGAGGCCAAATGAGCGCGCTCATGACCAGCGCAGAGCCCACCACCCCGCGCCCGCTTGATCGGCTGCTGTACGCGGCCGAGTACGCCACCGGCGCCGTCCCCGATCTCGGGTCGGCTCGGCTGACCGACCCTGGCGCGCTGGCCGAGGCGCTGCGGCAGAGTCTCGGCGCCCGCGTCATCGTGACCGGGACCCTCGACCGCCGCCTCGTGTTCGTCGAGAACGTCGGCCGCGCCGGGTGGACGGTGGCGGACCTGTCGGGAGCGTCCCACGTGTCCCGGGAGTGGCCGAGTTGGGCCGACGATGCCGTGACCCTTGATCGGCCGTCCTCGTGGCTTTCAGAGGCGCACATCACCCCGGCTGGGCTGTACCGGCTGACGCACCCTCGGCTGCTGCTGGCCGCGCTGTACCACCCCGAGTACTTCCCTCTGCCTCGGTTCCCGCTGGGCATCTCTGACCTCGCGCGTGCGGCGCGGGCGATGCTGCTCGGGCACGTCGAGTTGATGGACATGCAACTCGGGGTCCGCCTCGGCGACATCGTCGAGCGCATCGAGGCCGACCGACCCGACATCGTCGGCGTCTCGGCAACCTTCGGTCAGCACGACCTGATGCTGTCCCTCCTCGACCGAATCGCCTCGGGCGAGGGCGGTCCCCTGGTGGTGGCCGGGGGAAGCCTGACCGCCCGAAACGAGCGGCTGCTACTGGACCGCCATCCCGATCTGCTCGTGGCACGCGGCGCGGGCGAGACGACCATTGCCGACGTGCTCGCGCACTGGCAGGGTGACCTCGACCGCGACCAGGTGCGCGGCATCGGCTACCGTGGCGCGGCGCGCGGCGAGGGCACGCTGACGATCGGTCGGGCGCACCGCACGGCCACGGTCGCCAACCGGGCGCGCCCCGACATCTGGCCGGAGCTGGATCTTCTCCCGCGCACGTTCGAGCATCAGGGCGTCGCGCAGCTTGAGACCTCCCGAGGCTGTACGAACTTCTGCTCGTTCTGCCCGCGCGGGCACAAGGGCAGTTGGGCGGGCGCCGCCCCCGACGCGCTCGGCTGGGTCCTGGACGCGTTCGCGGAGGTCTTCGACGAGCGGCCGGACATCTCCCGGACTCTGTACCTGGTCGATGAGGAGTTCATCGGACGCGGCGAGGGCGCCGTCCCGCGCGCTCTGGCCGTCGCCGACATGCTTCACGCGCGCCGCTTGGCGTGGGAGACCTCGTGCCGCGTGGATCAGGTTATACGGCTCGACCGTGACCGGGCATGGCACATCGAGCGCGGGCAGATGTGGCGCGGGCTGATCGAGCGCGGGCTACGGCGCTGCCTGTTCGGGGTCGAGTCGGGCGTGACCTCCATCCTCGACCGTTTCAACAAGGAGACCAGCGCCGAACAGAACGCTCTCGCCGTGCGGACCCTGTCGGCGCTGGGCGTGCCGACCCGGTTCACCTACATCACCTTCGACCACCTGATGAACGCCGAGGAGTTGCACGCGACCTATGCGTTCCAGGGGCGCACGGACTTGATCCTCCGCCCGCTGCCACATCTGAGCGTCGCCGAGATCATCGACGGCGTTCACGACGAGGCATTCGTGAGCGAGCACGCCACCGGCCAGCCATTCCACGAGGCCATCAGTTACATGCTGGTGTCGATGGAATGCCTCATCGGCGCGGCCTACACGCGTGCCGTCGAGGCGGCCGGGCTGACCGACCATGTACGCCCGTCCATGGGGCGCGTCGATGCCCGGTTCCTCGACTGGCGGATCGGCGTTCTCTCGCACCGGGCACAACTGTGGGTCGATCGCAATTTCGCCCTCGACTACACCCTCAAGTCCCTTGAGAAACTGGCCGACGGCGACCGGCGCCGCGCCATCCGAGACACACGCGTGATCCTCAAGCGCGCGGGCTACGACCTGCTCGGCGGGATGCTCGCCCTCCTCGACCGCACCACCCCCGACACCCCGCACCGCGACGGGCTCGACGAGGCTTGCGCCGAGTTCGCCGACACCCTCGTCACCCGGCTACGCGGGCACGTGGACGACGCCGTAACCGACCTCGCCTGCACGCTCCCACCGGCAGAGGCCGGGGTCCTGCTAGCCGAACACGCCCACTGGGACAACACCGACACATGGCACCTGATCAACGCCGCCGACCCCTGCGGAACCTGAACGGACGAGGCACCCATGACCCCCCTGGAAACCCGCCACGTGCGCGGCCTCGGCCGCCCCGTCTCCGCCCTCGGCGCGGGCTGCTGGACGATCGGAGGCCCGGCCACCAACCGGGGCGTACCGATCGGATGGGGCCGCGTGGACAGCGAACGCGCCCTCGCCGGACTGCTGCGCGCTCACGAGTTGGGCGTGACGCTGTTCGACACCGCCGACGTGTACGGCCTCGGCCACTCCGAGAGGCTGCTTGGCCGCCTGCTGGCGTGCGTTCCCCGGCATGAGGTCACGGTCTCAAGCAAGGTCGGTTACTTCGCCTCGGCCGCCCACCCGTATGCGGCCGAGCAGATGCGACGCCAGCTTGAACGCACCCTCGCCCACCTCGGGACCGACTACCTCGATCTGTACTTCTTCCACTCCACCGATTTCGGGCCGGGCGACCAGTACCTACAGAGCGCCGTCAAGCAGATGCGCGCGTTCGTCGAACACGGCCTCGTCCGCGCGGTCGGGATGCGCGCCCCGCACACGTTCGCGATCGAGTGGGCGGCCGGGCCGGGCCGCGACTGCCGCGCGTACGAGGCCGCGCGGTTCCTGCACCTGTTCGAGGAGACCCGGCCCGACATCGTCACCGTCCGGTACAACCTGCTGTCGCCCCTCTACTCGGCCGACGAGACCGACGTGTTCGACCTCGCCGCCGCGCACGGCGTGGGCATCATCATCAAGCAGGCCCTCGGGCAAGGCGTCCTGCTCGGCACCCACGACCCCGGCCGCCCCCGGGCGTTCGGGCACGGCGACCACCGCCGCCGAGATCCGATGTTCACCGCCGACGCGCTACGCGAAGTACACGACGGACTCGCCCCCGTCCGCGAACGGTTCGGCTCGACCATCCCGGAGTTGGCGCGCGTCGCGCTGCGCTACGCCCTCGCCCGCGACCCGGGCGCCCCCGTGCTGGTCGGCTTTCGCGACGCCGAGCAGATCAACGCCACGATCACATCTCTCGGTGCACCCCTCAGCAGCGACGAAATCCCCTGGTTGCGCCATTCGCTCGCCCCGGTACGCGACGCGTTCGCTGCCCGGATGGCGAAACGCCCCGCACCCTGACTCGCCGTCCCTAGGCTGCCCATGGGACGGGCTCACACCACGAAACGAGGAGAGGCGACAGTGAAGTACATCGAGGTCGAGCAGAAGCTCGCGCTCACCGAGCCGGACAAGCTCAAGCAGCAGCTAGACGAACGCGGCGGCAAGCCCGGCCCGGCCGTCCGGCAGGTGGACACCTACTACAACGCCCCGCACCGCGACTTCCTCGCCCCCGCCGTGATCTCCGAGTGGTTGCGTCTCCGTGAGACCGACAACGGCGCCTCGGTGAACTTCAAGCGGTGGCTTCCCGAGGACGCCGAGATCAAGACTCACTGCGACGAGTACGAGACGCCCGTCGAGGATGTCGAGGCGCTGCGCCGTACGCTCGTCGCCCTCGACTTCACGAAGCTGGTCACGGTGGACAAGACCCGCGAAGAGTGGACCATCCCGGGTGAGGTCGTCGTCGCGTTCGACACCGTCGCCGACGCCGGGCACTTCGTCGAGTTCGAGTTCAAGGGCGAGGCCGACAGCGCCGAGGAGGCCATCACGCGCCTCCAAGCGTTCATCGACGGCCTCGACGTGCGCCTCGGCGACCGGATCAACCGGGGCTACCCTCACATGCTCCTCGGCCGCGAACGCTGACAGCCGGAACGGAGGCCACCCCGGGGGGGCGCGAGTGCACGACGCACCGCGCCCCTCGCGTTACCCCGAACGATGTTGTCCCTTGTCGCGACCACGGGTGTAACCTACCGTTCCCTGACCACCGGGGAGTCGGCGACGTGGCGTGGCGCACGAGGGCACCGATCCGCAGCTCCCGCTCGGTCTCCTCGAGCCCGGTCAGACCCGGCGCCCTGCCCAGGTCGACCAGTAGCTCCGGGTCGGCGAACCGCAGCTTCATCAGCGGGATGAGGCTCATCCCACCTGCCAAGATTTTCGCCTCATCCCCGTACCGGCTCAACGTGTCCATCGCGTCGTCCAGCGTGGACGGGGACAGATAGGAGAACCGGGACGGGTACATCGCTACATCGCCACCTCCAGGGGTCCCGGTAGCGATGGGAGGCTTGCGCGGCAGACCTCGCGCATCGTCGGTGTCCCCCAAATCGACTCAATGCCTACGCCTCGACGCTGTCAAGCTGGTCCCGCCCTTGCTGCCGGGTGAGGGGACCCTCTAAGATCACCGCCCAACTCACCGCAGGTGGGCTGCGCCCGTGACGACGCCGAATCCCGCCACGTCACCGGCGCACCAACGAGAAGCAGGACGGCGGGAGCGGAGGACCCAAACCCGGGCACGGCGGCAGCAGCCGTGGTGCCCTCCGGGGTGAAGCCGTAACGGCCGGGCGAACTCCACGCCCGAACCCGACAGCTAACTTCGCAGGCGTGCGGGAGAAGCGGCATGTCGGTATGCGAGATCGCAGTGACCTCGGGGGGCACCGGGCGCCACCGGGCGCCGAAGCAGACCAGCACCAGCAAGCGCGCCGCCACCACCGCTCTCGCGGTCGGCCTGGTCGGCGTGCCTATGTTGCCGGCACCCGCGTCAGCGATGGCGGGCGGCGGCAGCTCCGGGACGCCGGACGGCGGCACGGCAACCAGGCACACGGCGAGCCAGACCAGCTACACGGTGCGTGCCGGGGACACGCTGAGCGCGATCGCTACCGGCTCGACGTGTCGTGGCGGGCGCTGTACCGCGTCAACGATGGGATCATCGACGACCCGACCCTGATCTTCCCGGGCCAGCGGTTGAAGATCCCCAGGGACGGCTCCTCGGGTGACACGGCGGCCCAGGGGGCAGTCGCGCATTCCGGCACGTTTGGGCAGCGGGTGCTCGCGCTCGCCGAACGCCTTGAGGGCACCCCGTACCTCTGGGGCGGGGAAACGCCTGCCACTGGGTTCGACTGCTCGGGATTCACACAGTACGTCTACGGGCAGGTTGGCAAGCAGATCCCCCGTACCTCGGGTGGGCAGTACGTGGCCGCGAGGCAGATCTCGCGGGCTGAGGCGCGCCCGGGTGATCTGGTGTTCTTCCACAGCGTCAGGGGGGTCTACCACGTCGCGATCTACGCGGGCGAGAACATGGTGTGGCAGTCTCCCAATCCCGGGAGGTCCGTGGAGCTGGCGCAGATCTGGACTGATGCCATCTCCTTCGGGCGCTTCTGAGGTCCGGCATGGCTTACCTTCGGTTTCACGCTCACGCTGAACCGCACGCCGACCGAGCAGGAGATCGCGGCGCTGCACGAGGCTGGTTGCAACGTCGAGTGGAACCCGACCCTCGGTCACGGGGCGCTCACCGTCCATCGCGAGGCATCGACCCCCACAAGTGCCATCGCGACGGCGGTCGCCGATGTCGAGTCTGTCCCGGGCTTGGCGGTCACCGGCATCGACCACGACGCCTGACGCTACCCGGCCCTGGACGATTCGGGCTTGGGGGTGGGTCAGATGGTGCGCCTGTCACAAGCCCGTGGCTGCGTACCGTGGCCCACCTGATGTCACGCTGATAGGCCTGGGGCCCGGTGTTCCTCGAACCGGGCCCCAGGCCGCTCGGCTGGACGTCGATGGACGAGGCGATGCCCAGTGCGGCCGGCTTGAGGAGCCAGACAGGACGGTCCTGAGCGTCGGAATCGCGCCAAGTTGGAGGCACAAACAATGCTGCACGCTTTGCTGTTCAACCGTGTCGCGGTCGTCGTACGACACTGGTTCGAGATCGGCTTGAAAGACGGTGTCATGGAACACGGCGCACGACTCGAGCTCAGGCTGCTCGCGCCCCAAGCGCACCGAGGAACCGAATCGGCAGCTCAACGACTCGTCATCGACCGCCCCGTGTGGCGTGCCGACCTGTTCGACCGGCTCGACCGGCCTGCAGGCACGTTTTCGGCCGCCCACTACCATCCGACGTTCACCGGAAACGAGCCCTGCGAGCGTGTCTGGGACCCGGGACTGAAGGAGGACCCCTGGTCCTGGGCGCTTGAGCAACTCGCCGACATCGGATCTCTATGTGAACGCAACGACGTTTCGCGCGACGCCGTGGCCGATGACGTTGGTGACGTCTACGATCGGCGTGCGTGGATCGTCGGGGTCGCCAGAGACCTCGCACCGGCTGCCTGCACCTCGGTCGACCAGTGCTACGCGCTCACCAAGGACGTTTCGGAAACAGTGCGGCTGATGGTCGAGAATATGGATGACGTGAGCATGCTCCACGACAAGTACGTCGCGCCCTGGATGGGAAACGTACGGGCCTAACTGCGCTACTGCGCTCACCATCCCCGAAGCCGCCCGCGCGCTGCGCATCAGCCGCGCCAAGCTGTACGAGCTCCTCGCCACCGGAGAGATCGAATCGCCGTCCGGCAGATTCCAGAGCCAGCCCGACCGCAGGGGCCACGACATCGAAATCAGCATCATCCGGCGGCTGGTGTCCATCTGCGAGCTGAGATCGCGAACCACTCCAGTGGGTGTTGGCGCAGCTTCGAGAAGCCGCAGTCAACAGCGGCCTGGGTCGCAGCGGCTGGTCAGGTGTCCTCGGCCGCCGCGCGATGGGCACGGGCCCGCCGCTTGCCCTCATGCATCGCCTGCACGCGGGCCACAGGGATCTCGCGCCCCTCCTCGATCAGCACCGGGGCGACCGGTTGCGGCGCTGGCATCAACTCCGCCCACGGGTTTGACTCGGCAAGCAGCGCGGCCGCGCTGCGTACCGTGAAGTCCGCTGGCGCCACCTGGTCCAGGTCATCCCAGGCCACCGGGAACGACACCGGCGTCCCGGGTCGCGCCCGCGGGCTGTATGCCGCCACTACCGTCGCCCCGCCGGCACGCGTGGAGTCCATGAACACCTTGCCGCCGCGATCTTCGCGGATGAACGCCGTCGTTGCCAGCCCCGGATCCAACCGCTCAGCCCGTACCGCGAGCGCCCGGGTCGCCGCCGCCGCGTCCTCGACCGGCGTGTCCGTGATTGGCACGAACACGTGCAGGCCCTTTGCGCCGCTGGTCTTGACCGCGCCCGCCATTCCCACCTCGTCGAGGGCCTGGGCCACCAGAAGTGCCGCACTGATCGCCGTCGGGAATGGGCTGCCGGCCGGAGGGTCGATGTCGAGCACCAGGTGGGTGGGTCGGTCCCAGCGTTCGGCGCGCACCAAAGTCGGGTGGTACTCGACAGCGCGCTGATTGGCGAACCACAGCAACGAGCGGCGGTCCTCGCAGAGCGCGTACACCACCTCGCGCTGGGAAGATTCCGCCCACAGGGTGACCCGCTGGACCCACGACGGGGCGTACTTTGGCAGGTTCTTCTGCATGAACGGCTGCTGACCGCGCAGCACCCGGATCACCGACAACGGCCGCCCGCGCAGCTCCGGCAGGATCCGATCCCGCGCGGTGTCGCGATAGTCGACCAGGTCTCGCTTGGTCACCCGCGCCCCGTCGAACAGCGGCTGGTCCAGGTTCGTCAGCCGCACCTTATCCCGCACCTCATCCCCGCTCACCAGCTCACCATCGCACGCCAGCACGACATCCGGTGAGAACATCCGACTTTGCCGCGCGGAGTGTCCCCCGGTGTTGGGGGGCCTCTGGGTCAAACGGGCCGAATGCGGGCCGAAGCGCCTTCGGCCGGTCGCCTCTCGTAGG
Source organism: Streptomycetales bacterium (assembly GCA_050699195.1). Lineage (GTDB taxonomy): Bacteria > Actinomycetota > Actinomycetes > JBOHCZ01 > JBOHCZ01 > JBOHCZ01. The sequence continues at coordinate 1,816 of JBOHCZ010000342.1, read as the reverse complement.
CATCGGTGCAGGTCAGAGGGGGTGGGCCGGACGTACCAGCATGCAAACCGTTCGGTGTTGTGTGCTGGTGACCCACTGCCGGTACGTTTGCGCAGGTCACGGGCAAGCGAGGTGCCCTATGACCCGGGTGGACGCTGCGATCCGGGCGGCGGGCGCACGCGTTCCCGCTCAGCGTGGACGGCATCGAGATCGTCGCCTCGCTGGTGCTGCTGGCCGACCGGCGGACCGGGCATCGGTCCGGATGCCTGCCGTGGGCGGCGTTGGCGGCCGGGACAGCGGCCAGCGTCGCCGCGAACGTCGCCGTGGCTTCCGGTGGGCCGGGTGACCGCCGGCTGGCCCGCTTTCGCGCTGCTGGTCGCGGTGAAGCTGCTGTCCGAACTGCTGCAGCGTCGCCAACCAGAACGGCGCCGCCGTCCCGCATAGTCCCATCAGCACCGAAGATCGTCCCCTCGCTGAGGAATTCGGCGGGGACGATCACAAGGCGTCGGCCGGTCCCGCATCCGACCTGGGGGACGGTCCCCGTGTCGGCAGCCGGCACGGGGACCGTCCGCGTGTCCGACGCCGGGAGGGCGCGGTGACCGATATCGATGCGCTGTTGCCGTTCGCTCGCGCAGCCCGTGACAGCTTGCTCAGCCAGGGCCGCGCCCTCACCCGCGACACCCTCGCCGCGGAGCTGCGCCAGGACGGGCACCCGATGCGCAACGCCCTGTTTCGCAATTGCTCAACGCGCTGAAGGCGGAATCGAGTGCAAGCCTGACGGGTGAGCGCCCGAAGGCTGACGCGATGGCCGACTGATCTCGGCTGCCCACCCAGACCCAGGTCCCCAACCGGGCCATCCCGACCGCCCCACGGCCCTGGGATGGCCCGGTCCGCTGAGCCGGCCTCGCTACGTCGTTACGCCCACCTCCTCGAGCCAGCAGGTGGTGCACTCGGTCCCCGTCGCGGGCGGGTGATTTCGAACCACACGGCCTTGCCGCCCGTCGGCAGGGGGCGGATGCCCCAGCGGTGGGCGAGCGTGCTGATCAGCAGCAGGCCGCGCCCGCTCTCGTCGAGCCCGTCGGGGTGCCGCTGCTCGGGAAGCCTCGGGTCGGCGTCGTGGACTTCGACGCGTACCGTCCCGGCGGCCCACGTCACGAGCAGGGTGATCGCCGCGCCGCGGTGCTGACCGTGGGTCACGGCATTGGTTACCAGCTCGGACGTGAGCAGCCTCACCGTCTCCGCGAGTTCGGAAAGGCCCCACGCCTGCAATGCCCTACTCGTAGCGTGGCGGGCTTGCTGAACTGCTGCTGCGACCGCGGGAAGCTCCACGCGGTGCGACACCAAGCCGCCCGGCGGCATCAACGCTGCAGGGCGAGGAGAGCCGCGCGCGGCTCCCATGCCTGCCTCGTGGGTGTCGCTCGTCCGGTGAACATCCCAGGGATACTGCGTCAACCCCAGATCCGGAAGGTATGCACTCGGCGGATATCTACCGGGCATATGGGTGTATGACTGGGCGCTATGGTGGGGCTACCGCTCGTCACCGAGACATGGTCGAGAGGCGGAGGGCACCATGACCAACCGGGGGACCGATCTCGTCGTCGTGCCCGCTCATGTCTGGGACCGCGACGACATGCGCGACGCCCTCAAGGCGCGTGACTTCCCGGCGTTCTTTCGAATCGTGCGCAAGTACACCGGTCGAGGTCAAGGCCACAATGTGATTAACTTTAGGTTGGGACGGGCAGGGCCCAGAAGATGATTTTCGTTCGCGGGGTGCGGGGTGCCCGGTCGCCGGGTTTTTTGGTGCGGAAGCGTCCGCCGGGTCGTTTCTGGGCGCGGG
>JBOHCZ010000341.1:0-3568 GCA_050699195.1 Streptomycetales bacterium | reverse complement strand
AGCCGAAGGTCCCCATCCGGAACAGGGACGATCTCTCGATGGCCTACACGCCGGGGGTGGCGCGGGTATCCCAGGCCATCATGCTCAACCCCGACGACGTGCGGCGGCTCACGGTCAAGCGCAACGCCGTCGCGGTCGTCACCGACGGCTCGGCCGACCTCGGCCTGGGGAACATCGGCCCGGCTGCCGCCCTCCCGGTGATGGAGGGCAAGGCCGCGCTGTTCAAGCGGTTCGCCGACATCGACGCCTGGCCGATCTGCCTCGACACCCAGGACGTGGACGAGATCGTGCGTACGGTCCAGCTCATCGCGCCGGTCTTCGCGGGCATCAACCTCGAGGACATCGCCGCCCCCAGGTGCTTCGAGATCGAACACCGGCTGCGGGTCTCGCTCGACATCCCGGTGTTCCACGACGACCAGCACGGCACCGCGATCGTGGTGCTCGCGGCGCTCGACAACGCGCTCAAGGTCGTCGGGAAGAAGATCGAGGATGTCCGGATCGTACTGTCGGGTGCCGGCGCGGCCGGCACGGCCATCCTCTCGCTGCTCCTCGCCGCCGGCGCGCGGCACGCCGTCGTCGCCGACATACAGGGCGTCATCCACCGGGATCGGGCCGGCCTCTCCGAGGAGCTCCGGTGGGTCGCCGAGCGCAGCAACGCGGCCGAGCTCCGCGGGGACCTGCGTGCGGCCCTCGCCGGCGCTGACGTCTTCATCGGGGTGTCGGCGCCCAACATCCTACCGGCGAAGACGTGGCCGCGATGGCCGGCGGCGCGGTGATCTTCGCGCTCGCCAACCCGGAGCCCGAGATCGCCCCCGCGGTCGCCCGCGAGCACGCCGAGGTCGTGGCGACGGGCCGCAGCGACCTCCCCAACCAGATCAACAACGTGCTCGCGTTCCCCGGGGTGTTCCGCGGGCTGCTCGACGCGCACAGCCACGACGTGACCACGGACATGCTGCTCGCAGCGGCGCACGCGCTCGCGGCGACCGTCTCGGACGAGGAGCGCAACGCCAACTACGTCGTGCCGAGCGTGTTCCACCCGGGAGTGGCGCAGTCGGTCGCCTCCGCCGTTTCCGGCGCCGTTCGGCGGCCGACCGGTTGAAACTGCCACGAACGCTGCCCCGGCGGGGTGTTCGTTGGATCATTGGGATATGACCGAGGTCTCGCTCACCGGCCGTCTCCTGGTCGCGACGCCTGTCCTCAGCGACCCCAACTTCGACCGTGCCGTCATCCTGTTGCTCGACCACGACGAGGACGGCACCCTCGGTGTCGTCGTCAACCGTCCGACCTCCGTCGACGTGACCGACGTGCTGCCGCCCTGGTCCGACCTCGCGACCAGGCCAGGGGTGGTGTTCCAGGGCGGGCCCGTCGCGCTCGACAGTGCGCTCGGCCTGGCGGCCGTGCCGGGGTCCGCGGAGCCACTCGGCTGGCGGCGCGTGCACGGGGGCATCGGTCTTGTCGATCTCGACGCCCCGCCTCTGGTGCTGGCCGCGGAGCTGGGGTCGCTGCGGATCTTCGCCGGCTACGCCGGGTGGGGTCCGGGCCAACTCGAGGACGAGCTCGAGGAGGGCGCGTGGTACGTCGTCGACTCCGAGCCCAGCGACGCGTTCTCCGTGGCGCCTGGGCAGCTGTGGCGGACGGTGCTGCGGCGCCAGCGCAGCGACCTCGCCCTCGTGGCGACCTATCCGGACGATCCCGCGCTGAACTGAGCCGCGGAACTTCCTACACTGGGTGGGCATGAGCATCCCCGAGGGCAACCCGCAGATCGACGAAGGCCTCGGCACGGTCGTCGAGGAGCGCCCCCAGGTCACACCGGGCGATGGCGACCACGAGCGGTTCGCGCACTTCGTTCAGAAGGAGAAGATCCTCGAGAGCGCCATGACGGGCGACCCGGTGATCGCGCTGTGCGGCAAGGTGTGGGTGCCCGGCCGCGACCCCCAGCGCTTCCCCGTCTGCCCGGCCTGCCGGGAGATCTACGAGCAGTTTCCGAGCGAGGGCGGCGACGGGGACTGAACCCTCTCGCTTGGTCAACTTTTTGCCCGACACGCGCGGTTTCCGCACTTCCCTCCGAAGCGGGCTGCCGACTAGGTTCCGGGGACACCCCGGCGCGATCATGACCGCGCCCTCGGACTTCCCGGCCAGGAGGCTGCCTTGCTGCTCGCGTCCCGGAGTGTGCTGCGAGGCGCGGCCCTGACCGGGGCACTCACCCTGCTCCCCGTCCTGTTAACAGCGCTGCTCCCAGCCCGGCCGGTCAGCCCGTCGGCGGCGGCGAGATCCGGAGGCGACTGCGGGGGCGGGTCCTCCCACGCTCGTGCCGCGGCGCCCGGGGTCGGCGACGGCGCCGAGCTGAGCCTGCGCCGGGTCCGGCAGTTCGAGGCGCGCCTGCGGCTGATGCTGCGGATGCGCCCCGGGGGTCCGGGAGTCCACGCTGGTGTGACGGCGTCCGGCGCGCTGCCCGCGCCCTCGCTGCCCACGGCCTCGGTGACGATCCCGGTGCACTTCCACGTGATCCACGCCGGGCACCGGGGCCGGTTGAGTGCGCGCGAGGTCGAGCGCCAGATCGAAGCGCTGGGCACGGCGTTCGGCGGTGACGGTGCTGACAACGCGGCCACGCCGTTCCGGTTCAGGCTGGCCAGCCTCGATTACACCGACCGGGGGCGCTGGTTCCATCTCCAGCGCGAGAGCCCGCAGGAGCACGCGATGAAGGCCGCGCTGCACCGGGGCGGAGGCGACGAGCTGAACCTCTACACGGCCGACCTTCCCAGCGGCCAGCTGGGCTGGTCGACCTTCCCCCAGGAGTACGCCGACGCGCCGGCCCGCGACGGCATCGTCGTCGCACACCGTTCGCTGCCTGGCGGCCCCGCGCCGGCCTACGACGAAGGTGACACCGCGGTGCATGAGGCCGGCCACTGGCTGGGCCTCTACCACACCTTCCAGAACGGTTGTCACGTCGCCAGCGACCACGTCGCGGACACCCCGGGCGAGGCGTCCCCGGCGTACGCCTGCCCGCACTCCCGGGACTCGTGCAAGGCCCCCGGCGAGGACGTGGTGCACAACTTCATGGACTACGGGTCCGACTCCTGCATGACGCACTTCACGCGCGGGCAGGCGCAGCGGATGAGCGCTGTCTGGCTGGCCCTCCGCTCGTCGGGTACCGATTAGCCGGGTATCGGATGCATCGGGTAAGTCATCGGGCTGACGAGGGACGCCGGGGCGAGCCCGGCGGCCTCAGCTCCCGCGGTAGGTCGAGTAGCCGTACGGGCTCAGCAGGAGCGGCACGTGGTAGTGCGCGCCCGGGTCGGTGACCCGGAACTCCACCGACACCTCGGGGTAGAACGAGTCCCCGCCCTCGGCCTGCTGGTACTCCTCCGCGCCGAAGGTGATGCGGTAGACGCCGGCCTCCAGCGGCTCTCCTGCGAGCAGGTCCGCGACCCGTCCGCCGGCGTCGGTGACGCCGGCCCCGAGCTGGTGCCAGACCCCGGCCACCGCCTGCCGATGCAGCGTCACGCTGACCTCGGCAGCCGGGTGCCCGCGGGCCGTGTCGAGGACGTGGGTCGTGATCGCGCTCATG
>JBOHCZ010000340.1:0-5710 GCA_050699195.1 Streptomycetales bacterium | reverse complement strand
CCGTCCGGCCGCGTGGCGCTGCCCGCAGCCCTCGCTCTCGCCGTGCTGCTGGTGGCCGCGGTCGTGCTCTCGGCGCTGCCGCAGCTCCTGCTGCAGGTGCTCCCCGGGCAGGCGGCACTGCTCGGGTAGCGGACGGCACGGGCCGGCGGGTACCGTCCGAGGCGCACGGGTAGGGCTCGGCAGCGCCGGGAACGTACTGGTCATTGCCAGCGTTTGGGATTGTGCGGGGGGTATGGCCCTTCGCATCCACTTCCGGAGGAGTCACTGTGCACCATCGGCACAACGGGCTGAAGACCGCGTTTCTGCTCGGCCTGCTGTCCGCGCTGATTCTTCTGGCCGGCAGCGCGTTCGGCCGCGGTGGTCTCATGATCGCGCTCGTCATCGCGATCGGCATGAACGGCTTCAGTTACTTCTACTCCGACAAGATCGCGCTCCGATCCATGCGGGCGCGTCCCGTGGGCGAGGCGGAGCAGCCGGCGATGTACCGGATCGTGCGGGAGCTGTCCAACGCCGCCCGCCAGCCCATGCCCCGCCTCTACGTCTCACCGACGATGGCGCCCAACGCCTTCGCGACCGGCCGCAACCCGCGCCACGCGGCCGTGTGCTGCACCGAGGGCATCCTGGCGCTGCTCGACGAGCGCGAGCTGCGTGGGGTGCTCGGACACGAGCTTTCCCATGTCTACAACCGCGACATCCTCATCTCTTCGGTTGCGGGCACGCTGGCGAGCATCATCATGTTCCTGGCGCAGATCGCATGGTTCATCCCGATCGGCGGTTCGGACGACGACGAGGGGGGCAACCCCTTCGCCGCGCTGATCCTGCTGATCCTGGGTCCGATCGCCGCGATGCTGATCCAGATGGCGATCAGCCGGTCCCGCGAGTACCAGGCCGACGCCTCGGGGGCGCAGGTCACCGGCGATCCGCTGGCGCTCGCCAGTGCGCTGCGCAGGCTGGAGGCCGGCACCAGGCAGCTGCCCCTGCCGCCGCAACGTGAGCTCGTGTCGACCAGCCATCTGATGATCGCCAACCCGTTCCGCAAGGAGGGGCTGGCAAAGCTGTTCTCCACCCACCCGCCGATGCCCGAGCGGATCGCCAGGCTCGAGTCGATGGCGGGCTACCGCCGCTGAAACGCGGCCTTCGCCTGGCTGGCAGCAGTCGCGAGGGGGTCGTGCGAGCTTCGGCTCGCGCGACCCCCTTCGCGTGAGACGGCGCCTGCCGGGGCCAGATCAACGAGGTTCCCCTAGGGGCGAAACATCGGATGTATCGCGAGGCATAAACGCAAATCGCCCCGATCTCTCGCTGCTGAGGGCCTTGACAGCTCGGACCTATCACTGCTGCCATAACCCGAGTCTGTCCGCCGTGGATCGGAGATCGAGGTCGATGGCACCGGCGCAGCGCACCGGGCACCTGCCCGCTGCGCACTTGAGCCATGCCCGTTCGGCGCGTGGGGGGAAACACCCAGGGGCCACGTCACGGGCAGGCAAGGGGGCCCTTCGCAACGCCGACCACGAGCAATCTCCCACCGCACCGAGGAGACGCCATGGCCTTGCCCAGCGAACAGGCCGAGGACATCGCCACACACATCCCCAGCAAAGGGGCGGCTGTCCTGCGTTACAGGAAGGCACTCTCCGCGCAGATCACGATCTCGGACTGCCGTACTAGGCCGGCTTTGCCCGAACCCGTTGGCCGCAGCTGTGGCGCATCGGCCTGAGGCCCTCAGGCACTGAGCAGGCGGGCCATCTTGCGGCCAACCTTGAGGTACAGCTGATTCTCGGCGGATCCGTAGCCCATCTCCGCAATGACCTCGCGAAGCGGCCTCTGAACGGCGTCCTCGGCGAGGATCTGCACCCGCTGATCGCCGTCCACCTCGTGGATCAAGCGCAGGCCGTTCTGTTGCGCGGTCCGGCGGACGGCGGAGATGCTGGGTGCGAAGCCAAGCTCCTTGGCGACGACGCTGCCTATGGTCTCGTCTCCGCTCTGTTCGAGGGTGACGACGGGCAGCGTGTGCGCGTCGGTGAGACTCCGCGAGGAGAAGCGCGCGGTGAACTCCGCGCGGGCCTTGGCGGCGGCGTCGGGGCCGTGCAGCGCCGCGACCAGCTCCCCGGCGAGGACGCGCTTGATGGCCATCGGGTGGGCGCTGCCGTCCTCGCGGCGTTTGGCCGTCTGGGCGATCTCGGGGTCGGTCCACTCGGTCAGCAGCTTCAGGTAGGGCTCGACCAGCTGATCGGGTATGGACATCAGCTTGCCGTAGATGTCGTCCGGCGTCGCGGTCAGGCCGACGTAGTTGCCCTTGCTCTTGCTCATCTTGGCACCGGTGCCGTCGGTGCCCTCGACGAGCTCGGTGGTGACGACGAACTCGGGGCGCTGACCGTTGATCTCCATGACTCGGCGGCACATCTGCATGTTCAGCAGCTGGTCGTACGCCGCCGAGTTCGACGTCGGCAGTGATGGCGACCGAGTCCAGCGCCATCACGACGGAGTAGACGAACTCCGCTACGGACAGCCCCTGCCCCTCGGCGAGCCGGGTGCGGAAGTCCTCGCGCTGGAGCGACATCGACACCGGGATCTGGGCCAGGATCTCGATGAGCTGCGGTAGCCGGACCTCGTTCAGCCACTCGCCGTTGAACCGCAGGTCGGCGCGCTCGAAGTCGATGAACGGCGTGACCTGGTCCTTGTATGTCGTCAGGTTGCGGGCGATGTCGTCGTCTGTCAGCGGCGGCCGGTCGCTGGTCTGCCCGGACGGGTCGCCGATCTTGGCGGTGACGTCGCCGATGATGAAAACGGCGTGGTGGCCCATGCGCTGGAATCGGCTGACGATGATGATCGGGACCACGTGCCCGAGGTGGACGTCCGGCGAGGTCGGGTCAATGCCGTACTTGACCACTAGCTTGCGGCCCTCGGACTCCGCCTTCTCGATCCACTCGGCGAGTGCCTCGACGGAGGGCAGCAGATTGAGCGACCGGCTGGCGATCGCCGCCTGCGAACTTATCCGGTACGAGCACGGGTCCGGCTTGCCCGACCCATGAACCTCGGCCCCGTGGACGTCGGCCGCGAACTGCGCCGCGGCGCCGAACGTGTAGTTGGCGGACGCCACGGCATACACGCCGTGCGCCCTCGCAACCGCAGCCCGCCATAACGCCCGCGCGGCCTGGTCCGCGTGCAACCACCCGCGCCAATGCGCCGGGTCGGGCACCTCGACAGTGCCGGACATGGCTTGCTCCACCATCTTCTGGACTCGATCAGCGCGCACCCCGCGACCGTCGGGACCGTACAGGGCGCCGAGTCGAAGCGCTGTCCAGCCATGTGCCGAGTCCTCCAACAGGAGTTCGCACGGCGCTTCTCCGTCGCATTGTCCATTACCAGAGAGAGAGTGGTCGACTCGTCGCAGACCAGGTAGCCGCGATCCCCGTAAACAGTGCAGGTGCTGCACATCACGACGTGCGCCGACGCGGGCGCGGCAGAGAGGAGGTCCTTTAGCAGCTGGCGCTCGTCGAATCGGTGCTCCAGCGTGGAGATCACCGACGCGTCGGCATGTCCTGGGAGCATGTCTAGGAAGTCCGTCCAAGCGACGCTGGCGTGCCCGTGGCGAGTGTCCCCGTCCCGCGAGACGATCTTGACGTCTGACTCTTCCGCTTCTTCCGCCACGACAGGTATCCGAGAACCCATGCCATCGCTACCTCCACTCGGCAGAACTCGCTGCTTCCCCGCGCTTCCCGGCCCTTCTACCGTACGCGTGGCGGCAACTGTCGCGTGGTGACCGGTGGGCGCGTGCAAGTCGTCGTCATCCGGCGTCGAAGCCGCCGGCAGATCTCGGCAGTGGACTTGCTTGCGGCCGTGCGCAGGTGCACGGCGTCCACCGGGATGACGACGCTCACGAGTGCGTCCCTCGAGGAGGCACGCCCGCGGTCACCAGCAGCACCGAGAGCGCGTTCCGGAGTTGGTCGAGGTCGTCGGTGTCGACCTAACGCTCGTAGGCGTCGAGGACCCCGTGCGCCGCGTCGTTCCAGGCCGGGCACATTCATGGCACATGAGGCCCGCAGCGGCTGCGAGCGGCTGCGGGCCTTCGAGAGACGTTCCTGCAGTTCAGAGCGCTTCTGGCCGATTCCGGCAGGTCGGCTCAGGTGGTGTTAGCGATAGTTGGTGAACTGCACCGCGAAGTCGAGATCCTCTGCCTTCACCAGGGCGATGACGCTCTGCAGGTCGTCCCGGCTCTTCGACGTCACGCGCAGCTCGTCGCCCTGTACCTGCGCCTTCAGGCCCTTCGGGGCCTGGTCGCGGATGAGCTTGGCGAGCCGCTTCGCGTTGTCCTGGGACAGGCCCTGCCTGAGGGTGCCGGTGATGCGGTACTCCTTGCCCGACGCGCGTGGTTCGGTCGTCTCCAGCGCCTTGAGTGAGACACCCCGCCTGACCAGCTTGGACTGGAACACGTCGAGCACGGCGGCCACACGATCCTCCGAGGAGGCTCGCATCTCGACGGCGTCGCCGGACCATGTGATGGCGGCGCCGGTGTCCTTGAAGTCGTAGCGCTGCGAGATCTCCCGCGCCGCCTGGTTCAGAGCGTTGTCGACCTCCTGGCGGTCGACCCTGCTCACGATGTCGAACGAAGCCTCGGCCAATGCGGACCCCCACGTGGCCTACTCTGCTGTGATCCTTGTCCTACGAGCCTAGCGCCCGGCAGGCTCCTGGCGGGACCGGGACGGGACCGACACGGGGCTGCGCCGGATCACCGGCCACTGCCGGCTGTGGTGTGCTGCCAGCCGGGACAGCCCGTGGTGTGGAACACCTCGTCGGACTTCTTGATGGTCACGACGACCGGCCGCGTAGCGAGCTCCCGGTCGATGATGCTCTCGTAGGCCCCCGAGCGGTCGCGCAGGCGTTCCCAGTAGCAGAAGGCGCTGCCCTGCGTACGGTATCTGCCGGCCTGGATGTCCCTGCCCACGACGAACATGCCCTCACCTGGGATCGTCTGCCCCAGGGGTGCGTTGCGCGCCGCGTCGGCGGGAAGCTGGCTGTCGGCGCGCGCTTCTCCATCGGTGTCCGCCCCCGGGGTCGATGGCGGGTCGGCGAGCCCGAGTTGCTGGCGATCCTCGTACCACTGGATCTGCTGCCTGGCCTCTGCCAGCTTCGCTCGCGCCCTTTCGAGATCCTCGTCAGACCCGTCGGCAACAGTGGCGCCGATGCTGATACCGATGAGCAGCCCCAGGGCGCCCACGAGCCAGCGGGGCATCTTCGGTTTGCCGGCCCCTGCCTGCTGTGGCGTCGGCTCGGGCGCCTGCTGTGCAGCTGGCCCGGCGTCCTGAGGTCGCGGGGGCGGTGTGTGCGGGATGTGTGGCATGGCATCGATTCAGGAGGCGTACACGCAGCGTACAAACACCATCATGAACCGGTGAAGTCTCGCGCTGGTGCTGTGGCGACGCACCAGGTCCCACGTGGCTGCTCCCGCGGTGCCGCCTCTGGGAGGTGCCGCTATGCTGACGGTGTCGTCGTAGGCGACGATCATGCCAGGTTGCCCGAGCGGCCAAAGGGAGCGGTCTGTAAAACCGCCGGCTCAGCCTTCGCTGGTTCGAATCCAGCACCTGGCACCACCCCCACAAACGCCCCCGACCAGCACGAACACGCTGATCGTGGGGCACGCTGCTTCTCCGACTGTTCCCGGTGGTATCCGTCCGTCTCCGGTTCTTCGCGGACCAGGCGCGGACCAGCGGGAGAC
>JBOHCZ010000339.1:0-2199 GCA_050699195.1 Streptomycetales bacterium | reverse complement strand
CGAAGTCGTCGTGGATGCCGGTGCCGAGCGCCGTGATGAGGGCCTGCACCTCGTTGTTCTGCAGCACCCGGTCGATGCGGGCCTTCTCGACGTTGAGGATCTTGCCCCGGATCGGGAGGATGGCCTGTGACATGGCGTCGCGCCCGCCCTTGGCACTGCCGCCCGCGCTGTCGCCCTCGACGATGAACAGCTCGCACCGCGCCGGGTCGGTCCACTGGCAGTCGGCCAGCTTGCCGGGCAGCGAGCTGGACTCGAGCAGCCCCTTACGGCGGGTCAGCTCGCGGGCCTTGCGGGCCGCGACCCGGGCGGTCGCCGCCTGGATGGTCTTGCGGACGATGTCCTTGCCCTCGGCCGGGTTACGCCCGAACCAGTCGCGGAGCCAGTCGTGGCAGGCCGTCTGGACGAACGCCTTGGCCTCGGTGTTGCCGAGCTTGGTCTTGGTCTGCCCCTCGAACTGCGGCTCGGCGAGCTTGACGGAGACGATGGCGGTCAGCCCCTCGCGGACGTCCTCGCCGGTCAGCTTGTCGCCGTTGTCCTTGATCAGGCGCTGCTCCCTGGCGTAACGGTTGACGACGGAGGTCAGGGCCGCCCGGAACCCCTCCTCGTGGGTGCCGCCCTCGTGGGTGTTGATCGTGTTGGCGAAGGTGTACACACCCTCGGAGTAGCCGGCACTCCACTGCATCGCGACTTCGGCCGAGATATGCCGCTCGCGGTCCTCCGTGCCGAACTCGATGATCGACTTGTGGACCGGCTCACCCTTGCTGGCGTTGATGTGCCGCACGAAGTCGGCGATGCCGCCGTCGTAGTGGAACCTGTCCTGGCGTGGCTCGCCGTGCTGGTCGAGCGCCTCGCCACGCTCGTCGCGCAGCGTGATGGTGAGCCCACGGTTGAGGAACGCCAGCTCCTGGAACCTGCGTGCCAGGGTCTCGAAGTCGTACGAGATCGTCTCGAAGACCTCCGTGTCGGCCCAGAACGTCACCGTCGTGCCGTGATCGGCGGTCGGCTCACCCCGGCTCAGCCCGCCGGTCGGCTGGCTGGTCTCGAACGCCTGGCTCCACGCGTACCCGTCCCGTCGGACCTCCACCTCCAGCCGGCTGGACAGCGCGTTGACCACCGACACCCCCACGCCGTGCAGGCCACCGGACACGGCGTAGCCGCCACCGCCGAACTTCCCCCCCGCGTGCAGAGTGGTGAGGACGACCTCCACGGCGGGGCGCTTCTCGACCGGGTGCTCGTCGACGGGGATGCCGCGGCCGTTGTCGTACACCCGGACGGCGCCGTCCTTGAGCAGCGTCACGTCGATGCTGTCGCAGTGCCCGGCCAGGGCCTCGTCGACGGAGTTGTCGACCACCTCGTACACCAGGTGGTGGAGGCCACGCTCGCCGGTCGAGCCGATGTACATCCCCGGGCGCTTGCGGACGGCTTCGAGGCCCTCCAGGACGGTGATCGCACGGGCGTCGTAGGACGCGGTGGTGCGAGGGTTAGCTGCGGGCTTGCCGGGATCGGTCACCAGATGAAGACCTTTCTGGCACAGCACGGCCCACACCCGACTGGTGCGGGGCCACGGAGAACGTTACGGAGCCGCCATCTCGCGGAACCTCAATCATTCTACCGGTAGCCCGCTCACAGTCAGTGCTCAGAAGGCTCCCAGCACGTCTGTGGCGCCCTGCGGGGGTCGGACTCGTAGGCCCCTACGCATCCCGGGAGGCGGGAAGGCTCTCACGGGAGTTGGTGGCCTTTCGGTGCGGACACCGCGCCGGAAAGTCTAGCCGTACGTGTCACGCGGCCCACTGCCCCGGACGCGGAGCACGCCGGGACTCGCGGACGACCGGGCCGGCCCGAGAACCTTGACCCGGCGCACCGTCCCCTGGCCGAGTTCATCGTTGAGGCGGTGCACCAGGCGCGGGGCGAGGAAGCGGACCTGGGTCGCCCAGGCAGTCGAGTCGGTGCGGACGACCAGCTCACCGTCATCGAACCGCTCCGGTACGCAGTGCGCGGCCACGTCGGGTCCGACCACCTCCGCCCAGCGGCCGGTGACGCCCGCGACGGCGGCCGACGTCTCCCAGCCCCGGTCACCCACCAACCGGGCGATGGCGGCTCCGAGGCGCTGCGGGTCCCGATCGTCGGGTCCAGAGCCGCTGCGGCGGGTCGCGGCTTCGCGACGTCGCTGGGAGCGGGACGTCGGTGCACCGCCATGCC
>JBOHCZ010000338.1:0-6860 GCA_050699195.1 Streptomycetales bacterium | reverse complement strand
ACCCCAGCGCGAGCCCGAGGAGCAGGACATGCGCCACGCCTGGGTATCCCGCCACGACTTCGAGCAGATGATCCGAGACGGCGACATCCTCGACGACTCCACTCTCGCCGCGTACCTGCTCATGCAGATACACAACTCCTGAGGGTGGTGAGGAGCCGAAGGGCAGGACGATTCACTCGGTAGTGAGGGGGTTCGCGGACCGACCAGGAGAAGCACACCCCGCGACGGTCCCGGCGGTCGATGGCGCTCCGGCGGTCGATGGCGCTCCGGCGGTCGATGGAGGTCGCCGCCGTGGGAGCCGTCGCCTTCTTCTTCGTACGCGAGAGGGAGCTGTTCGCCGGCGTCGGCCAGACCCTCGCACGGGTCGACTGGACCTGGCTCGTACTCGCCTTCGCGGCCGAGCTTGCGTCCATCCCCGCACTCGCGGAGGCGCAGCGCATCGCTCGATCAACCTGGTTACCCTCGCGAGCAACGCGGTGTCCATGTCGGTCCCCGCGGGTGCGGCCCTCGCCGAGGGCTACGCCTTCGCCAAGTCGCGGCGCGGCGGCGGCCGCGGCCGTCCTCGCCTACCGGGTGCTGACCCTGGTCGGCATGGGCTGGCTCGCGGCTGCCGCGCTGTCGGCCGGGACCCATCGGCGACGGCGCGCTGATCAGCGCCTTTCACCCCCGCTCTCCCCCCTCGGGGGGAGGAGGGTGCCTGCTCCCGCGCCGTAGGTTCTGCGAAACACACCCGGGCCGTCCACGTCAGACACCGGTTTGACAAGTGGATACTGTATGCAGTCTACTGTGGAATTCCGATTCCGTAAGGAGAAATTCGTGGCCGACGTCGCTGCCGTTCCGAACCCACTGCGGCCGACTCCGCGCCGCTTGTACGGCCCCGGGCCGACCAACGTCGCGCCTTCGGTCATCGGTGTCATGCAGCAGGCCATGCTCGGGCACCTCGACGCCGAGTTTCACGAGGTGCTCGCTGAGGTCGTCGCCATGCTACGGGCCGTCTACCGGATGCCCTCCGGGGTGGCGCTGCCGCTTTCCGCCCCCGGCACCGCGGGCATGGAGGCCGGCATGACCTCCCTGGTCAACGCGGGCGACACCGTCGTGGTCGGCGTCGCGGGCTTCTTCGGCGAACGGATGGCGCAGGCGGCGCACCGGCGAGGGGCCAGGGTGGTCGAGGTGCGCGCCGAACCCGGCGACGCGGTGCCCAACGACCAGCTCGTCGAGGCGATCGACCGTCATCCGGAGACCTCGCTCGTCGCCGTCGTCCACGCCGAGACCTCGACGGGGGTCCGCCACCCTCTCCCGGAGCTGGCGGCGCACCTCCGCGGCCGGGACGTGCTGCTCATGGCCGACTGTGTGACCTCGCTCGGCGGCATCGAGCTGGACGCCGAGCACTGGGGGGTCGACTACGGATTCTCCTGCACCCAGAAGTGCGTCGGCGCCCCTCCCGGCATGTCCCCCATCGTGGTCTCGGAACGGGCGCTCGAACGCATCCGCCAGGCCTCCGTACGGCCGCCGCTCATGTTCGACCTCGACGAGCTCGCCCAGTACTGGATCGGGCGCCCCGTCAAGTACCACCACACCGTGCCGGTGCTGCAGATCTACGCCCTGCACGAGGCGCTGCGCCTCGTCTGCGAGGAAGGCCTGGAGGCCAGGTGGCGGCGCCACGCGGACGCCGGGGGCTACCTCCAGGACCAGCTCAGGCAGCGTGGCTTCGACCTGCTCGCCGACCCCGCCTACCAGCTTCCCCAGCTCTCCGCCGTCAAGGTCCCCCAGGGTGTCGACGGTCTGCAGATCCAACGACGGCTGGTACGGGACTCCGGGATCGAGATCGGCGGCCCGCTGGGCCCGTCCGGCCCCCGTATCTGGCGCATCGGCCTGATGGGGGTCAACGCGACCCGGGACGACGCCGACCGGGCGCTGGCGGCGCTGGACGACGCGCTGGCCGCCGCGGACCACCGGCCCGCGCACCTGGCGGCCACCAGCTGACCTCGAGGGAGGTACCGATGGGGCAGCCACCGGCTCGGACACCCCGCGTACTGGTCAGCCGCCGCGTCCCCGCGGCGGTACACCGGGCCCTCGACGCCACGTTCGACCTCGACTACCACGACTCTGAGATACCGCTCCCCCGGGCTGAGCTCCTCGCCCGTGCGGCCGGGTCGGACGGCATCGTCACCACGCTCACGGAGCGCGCCGACGCCGAGCTGATCGATGCGGCGAGTCCCCGGCTGTGCGTGGTCGCCAACTACGCGGTCGGCTTCGACAACGTCGACCTCGATGCCGCGAGCGCACGTGACGTGCTGGTGTCCAACACCCCCGACGTCCTCACCGCCGCGACCGCGGAGTTCGCCGTCGCGCTCATGCTGAGCCTGCTCCGGCGCGTCACCGAAGGCGACCGTTTCCTGAGGCGGCGGGAGCCCTGGATCTGGGCCCCCACGATGATGCTCGGCCCTGGCCTCGCCGGGCGCACGCTCGGCATCGTGGGCTACGGCCGGATCGGCCGGGAGGTTGCACGGCTGGCCCGGGCGGTGGGCATGAACGTCATCTGCACCGACATCGCGGCGCCCGCGGCCGGAGACGACGGCCACGTGCCCCTGCCTCGGCTGCTCGACGACGCCGACATCGTCAGCCTGCACTGCCCCCTCGTTCCGGAGACCCGCCACCTCATCGGGCGGGAGGAGCTCGCGCGGATGCGCGGGGACGCGTTCCTCGTCAACACCGCGCGCGGGCCGATCGTCGACGAGCAGGCCCTCGTCGACGCGCTGCGCGCGGGCCAGATCGCGGGGGCGGCGCTCGACGTCTTCGAGGCGGAGCCGCGGGTCACCGATGCGCTCCTGGAGTTCGACAACGTCGTGGTGACCCCCCACCTCGCCAGCGCAACGCAGGACGCCAGGGAGGCGATGGGCAGGCTCTGCCTGGACGCCCTCGACGCGGTCCTGCTCCGCGGGGAACCTCCGCGGAACGCCCTCAACGCGAGCCGGGTCCGGCTCGCGGCCCCGCGCATCCGGAGGCCCGCCCCATGATGAGCGAAAACTGGCTGGACCGCTCTCTCGCCGACGTCGACCCCGAGGTGGCCGACGCCGTCGGCGCCGAGCTGCGGCGGCAGCAGAGCACGCTGGAGATGATCGCGTCCGAGAACTTCGCCCCCGCCTCGGTGCTCGAGGCGCAGGGCTCGGTGCTGACCAACAAGTACGCCGAGGGGTACCCGGGCCGGCGCTACTACGGGGGGTGCGAGCACGTCGACGTGACCGAGCAGCTCGCGATCGACCGCGCCAGGGAGCTCTTCGGCGCGGAGCATGCGAACGTGCAGCCGCACTCGGGAGCGCAGGCCAACGCCGCCGCGATGGCCGCCCTCCTCGACCCCGGCGACACGATCCTCGGGCTCGACCTCTCGCACGGCGGCCACCTCACGCACGGCATGCGCCTGAACTTCTCCGGCCGGCTGTACCGGGTGGTGCCCTACCACGTACGCGAGTCCGACCACCGGGTGGACATGGACGAGGTCGCACGGCTCGCGCGGGAGCACCGCCCGAGGATGATCCTGGCGGGCTGGTCGGCCTATCCCCGCCAGCTCGACTTCGCGGAGTTCCGCCGGATCGCCGACGAGGTCGGGGCGATTCTCCTCGTCGACATGGCCCACTTCGCGGGACTCGTCGCCGCGGGCCTGCACCCCTCCCCTGTGCCCTACGCCGACATCGTGACCACGACGACGCACAAGACCCTCGGCGGGCCACGGGGTGGTGTCATCCTCTGCACCGCCGAACACGCCAAGAAGATCAACTCCACGGTGTTTCCCGGTCAGCAGGGCGGTCCGCTCGAACACGTCATCGCCGCGAAGGCGGTGGCCTTCAAGATCGCGCAGTCCGCGCAGTTCGTGGACCGCCAGCACCGCACGCTCGAGGGTGCCCGGCTGCTCGCCGAACGACTGTTGCGGCCCGACGTCGCCGAGCACGGGACGGCCGTCCTCACCGGCGGCACCGACGTCCATCTCGTGCTGGTGGACCTGCGTGACTCCGAGCTGGACGGTCGCGGGGGCGAGGACCGCCTGCACGCGGTGGGGATCACCGTCAACCGCAACGCGGTGCCGTTCGACCCCCGCCCGCCGATGGTGAGCTCCGGGCTGCGCATCGGCACCCCGGCGCTCGCGACGCGCGGGTTCGAGGCAGCCGACTTCGCCGAGGTCGCCGACATCATCGCGGAGGCGCTCGCCCCCGGTTTCGGCGAGCCGGTCCGGGTCGGGCTCCGGTCACGGGTCGAGGCCCTTGCGGGCAAGCATCCGCTCTACCCCCAGCTGAACCCGGACTTCTAGCGCCCGGCTCAGTCCGGGAAGTGCGCCCTCCTGATCACCCCGTGCACGCCGACCGTGCGGTCGACGACCTGGGAGATCTCGAAATCCGCCGCGGCCGACAGGTACGCGTAGGCGACCGCGCGATCCATGCCGAGATCGTGCTCCAGGAAGTCGAGGGCGTTGACGACGGCGCGGCGCATGGCGATGTCGAGGTCGCTCACGTTGCCCTGCTGGGCGCCGTCCGGGTCGGAAAGCCCGACCGGAACCCAGGCCTCGGGCGTCTCCGCGAAGGGATAGCGGAAGGCGACCGAAGGAGCATCGGAGGAGCCGGGCTTGCAGACGGTGAGCCGGAACGTACCGCGCAGCGGGCCCTCCATGGCGGTCAGGGCGACCTCTCCGGCGCCCTGCGCCATGTGCGGGTCGCCCACGTAGAACAGCGCACCTTCGGCGAAGACGGGCAGGTAGAAGGTCGAGCCCACGCCCAGCAGATTGATATCGACGTTGCCGCCGCCGATGGTCGGGGGCACGGAGTTCAGTACAGGGTCGGTGAGCGAGTCGGCGGCGGCGAAGGCGACACCGATGACCCCCATGAAGGGACTGAGCGGGAAGACGACCTCACCCCCTCCGGCGGGCAAGGCACCGCTGGGCACGCCCCCCGGGCCGCGGCGGACGGGTGTGAAGATCGACACGTTGCCATACCGGGTGGGGTCACCGGTTCCGCGCCCGTCCGTCTCGACCGGGGGCATGACCTCCGCGACGGTGATGCCGGCCGGGGCCCCGCCGTCCGGCGCGCGAGCCAGCGCGCCCTTGCCGTGCCGGCTGGACACGACGCCGTAGGGCACGCGCGGCAGCAGCGACAGCATCTCGACCGTGAGCGCGTCCCCCGGCTCGGCGCCCTCGACATGGATCGGTCCCGTGACCACGTGAGGGCCGTCGACATCGAAGTTGCGGACCGTACGGTCGTAGTCGCGGGCGACCGCGATCGCGTCATCGAGGACCTGCCGCTGCGACACGCCGTGTTCGGCGAAGTACCGGACGGGATCGCGCCCTTGATCTTCCAGGATCCCCTCGTGAGACACCGTGTCGATCGTCACCGTGTCCCCGGAGCGGAGGCTTAACACCGCCTCGCTGCCCAGCGCGGGGACGTAGCCCCAGCGCACCTGTTCGGTGCGGGACGGCAGATAGTGCTGCCCCTCGATGGGGCCCTGACCAGGCTGAAGCACCTCTTTGGGGAACCGGGTCGGCGACCCGCCGGATGATGGGGCCGCGGTCGCGTGCGCCTCGCCGCCGGCCGCCAGCGACGCGCCGGCGCCAGCAGCCCCCAACGCTGCGGCGGCGCGAACGAAGTCCCGCCGTCCCAAACCCTCGACCAGAACATCCCGAGCACTTTCCGGCTCGCTCCGCTCCACGGCTCCTCCTCGGGTGAATGGGACACGCCACAGGATGGCGGGAGGCTACCGCCATCCTTGTCGTGCTGTCACCCCCGTAGCCCGCCGGCGGAACAGCGCGTGAGCTGGCGTCATGGGTTTTGTCCCCCGTTCGAGGTACGGCCATTGACGCGGGACTTCCCGCGAACCCAACATCGCACTTGTTGATAATGATATTCGGGTTCATCTCGGGGAAAGGCCTCACACGTGAAGATCGCCTTCGTCGGAAAGGGCGGCAGCGGGAAGACGACCCTGTCGTCCCTGCTCACGCGCTACCTGGCCGCGCAGGGCCTGCCAGTGGTCGCCATCGATGCCGACATCAACCAGCACCTCGCCGGGGCTCTTGGCCTCGACGAGTCCGAAGGCGCACGGCTGCCCGCCCTGGGCACACATCTCGCCGAGATCAAGGACTACCTCCGCGGCAGCAACCCCCGGATCAGCTCCTCGGCATCGATGGTCAAGACCACGCCGCCCGGCCGGGGCTCCCGCCTGCTCCGCCCCACCGAGGACGATCCCGTCCACGCCCGGTTCGTCCGCGACGTGGGGGGTGTGCGGCTGATGGTGACCGGCCCCTTCCAGGACGACGATCTCGGCGTGGCCTGCTACCACTCCAAGGTCGGCGCCGTGGAGCTCTACCTCAACCACCTCGTCGACGGCCCCGGTGAGTACGTGGTGGTCGACATGACGGCGGGCGCCGACGCGTTCGCCTCGGGCCTGTTCACGCGCTTCGATCTCACCGTGCTCGTCAGCGAGCCCACCCGGCGCGGGATCGGCGTGTACCAGCAGTACGCCGAGCATGCCCACGGCCACGGCGTCGAGCTGCGGGTGCTGGGCAACAAGGTGTCCGACGCAGAAGACGCCGCCTACCTGCGGGAGCAGGTGGGCGACGCCCTGATCGGGTGGTTCGGCCAGTCCGCGTGGGTGCGGGCCGCCGAGCGCGGAGCCGTGGCGCCCGTCGGCACCCTCGAGCCCGAGAACCTCGCCGTGCTCGACGCGGTGCTCACCGCGCTCGACGCGCGCGAGCGCGACTGGGACGCCTACCACCGCGGCACCGTGGAGTTCCACCTGCGCAACGCGGCGGCCTGGGGTAACCGAGCAGTCGGGGCCGACCTGGCTGCCCAGATCGACCCCGACTTCTCCCCCGGGATGCC
>JBOHCZ010000337.1:0-2506 GCA_050699195.1 Streptomycetales bacterium | reverse complement strand
GCGCGTCGACGAGGGCCTGCTCGTCGACGATCGGGCCGCGCGCGGTGTTGACGAGGACCGCGTCGAGGGCGTCCAGGCAGAGCATGCCCATCGCCTCCCGGGTGTCCTGCGTCGCGCTGGCGAGGTGCGGGGTCACGACGACGTTCTCGAACTCCAGGAGCGCATCGGTGACCCGCGGCTCCGCCTCGAAGACGTCGAGGGCCGCCCCCGCGATCTCGCCGGCGCGCAGCGCGTCGACGAGGGCCTGCTCGTCGACGATCGGGCCGCGCGCGGTGTTGACGAGGAACGCGTCCGCGCGCATCCGCGCGAGCTCCTGCCGCCCGATGAGGTGGCGGGTCTCAGGAACGAGGGGGCAGTGCAGGCTGACGATGTCGGCGTCGTCGAGCAGCCGAGGCAGGGACACCTGCTCGCGGTCTCCGGCCGGGGGCGTCGCGATGTCGGTGCAGATGACGTTCATGCCCAGCGCCCCGGCCAGCCGTGCGACCTCCCGGCCGATCCGGCCGTAACCCACGATGCCGAGCGTGCGCCCGGCAAGGCCCGGGCCGAGCATCATGGTGGGCGCCCAGATCCAGGGCTCGCGCCGTCTCAGGAAGCGGTCGCCCTCGGTGACGCGGCGGAGCAGGCTCATCACGAGGGCGACGGCGAACTCCGCGGTCGCGGTGGTGAGGACGTCGGGGGTGTTGGACACCAGCACGTCGCGCTCGTCCGCGGCCTCGAGGTCGACGTTGTCGAAGCCGACCGCGTAGTTGGCGACCACGTGCAGCCGGGGACCCGCGGCGTCGAGAAGCTCCGCGTCGACCTTCTCGGTGAGCGTGGTCACGAGTCCGTCCGACCCGGCTGTACGGCCGAGGAGCTCGCTCCTGGGCAGTGGACGCTCCGAGTCGTGGTAGTCGAGATCGAAGCTCTCGCCGAGTGCCCGGTGCACCGCCGCCGGGACCCGGCGGCTGACCAGCACGCGCGGCCGCTGTGCCGATACCTGTCCCATCGATGCCTCCGTTCGCTGCCCCGTCGTGGTCAGCGGCTGTGCCCGGTGGTGGAGTCCGCCAGGTGGGTGGGCCGGTGGTCCGCGGCGGCCAGCGCGTCGTCCAGCGCCGCCAGAGCCCGGTCGGCATCGTCCCGGGTCGCGTTGACCCCCATCAGGCCGATACGCCAGATACGGGGCCCCGACGGTCCCAGCGGGCCGCCGATCTCGATCCCGGATTCCCGTACGAGCCGTCGCTGGATCTCCGGACCGTCGACCCCCGGGGGGATCTTGACCGCGGTGAGCTGGGGAAGCTGGTACGCGGGGTCGGCGAGCAGCTCGAAGCCACGCTGCCTCAGCTGTGCCTGGAGGTAGCCGCCGGCGTCCGCGTGGCGCCGCCACCTGGCCTCCAGGCCTTCCTCGCAGACCAGCCGCAGCGCCTCGTGCAGGGCGTAGATCTGCAGCACCGGCACCGTGTGGTGGTACCTGGCCGGACGCTGCATCCAGTACGCGGCCAGCTCGTCCAGATCGAACATGAACGGCGGCTGTACGCGAGCCCCGCGGATGCGTTCGAGTGCCCGGTCCGAGACCACGATGGGGGACATGCCAGGAGGGGCGCCGAGACACTTCTGGGTGCAGGAGAATCCGTAGTCCACGCCCCAGTGCCCGGCGTGCAGCTCGATGCCGCCGAGGGAGGTCACGCAGTCCGCCATGAGCAGCACGTCCCGGCCGCGGAGGTGGGCCGCGAGCTCCGCGAGGGGGTGGCGGACTCCCGTCGACGTCTCGGCGTGCACGACCGCGACGAGCGAGACCTCCGGATGGCGGTCGATCGCCTCGACGAGCCGGTCGTTGGGCACCGCGTCGCCGGGTTCGGCACGGACTTCAAGCACCCTGGCCCCTCGCCGGCGCGCGGCCTGCGCCATCCGCTCGCCGAAGAAGCCCGCGACACCGACCACGACGGTGTCGCCCGGGTCCACCAGTGAGGTGAGGCCGGCCTCCATGCCCGCGGTGCCGGGGGCGGAGAGTGGCAGCGTCACCCCGGAGGGCATCCGGTAGGCCGCGCGCAGCATGGTGACGACCTCGGCCAGCACGTCATGAAACTCGGCGTCGAGGTGCCCGAGCATGGGCTGCTGCATGACGTCGATGACGGAAGGCGCGACGTTGGTCGGCCCCGGGCCGTACAGGCGGCGCGGAGTTGGCCGCAGCGGGTTCGGAACAGCAGCGACGTCGGCCACGAGTTCCTCCTAGTGGAATACGAATTCCACAGTAGACTGCATACAATATCCACTTGTCAAATCATTCGCGCCGCGGAGGCCGGGGTGCTCGGGAGAACCTACGGCGCGGCAGCGGCACCCCTCCTCCCCCCGAGGGGGGAGAGCAGGGGTGAAAGGTGCGACAGCCCCTCAGGGGTTGTGCACCTGCATGAGCAGGTACGCGGCGAGAGTGGAGTCGTCGAGGATGTCGCCGTCTCGGATCATCTGCTCGAAGTCGTGGCGGGATACCCAGGCGTGGCGCATGTCCTGCTCCTCGGGCTCGCGCTGGGGT
>JBOHCZ010000336.1:0-5254 GCA_050699195.1 Streptomycetales bacterium | reverse complement strand
GGGCGCACCCCGGCGCCGTCCCGGCCCTCCGGCGGCTGGCGCCACAGCTGTGCGCGGTCGCCGTCATCACCGGGCGTCCCGCGGAGGTCGCGGCGCGGTACGCGGGCGTCGCAGGCGTGACCGGTCTCGAGCGGCTGACCGTGCTGGGGCACTACGGGCGCGAGCGGTGGGACGCCCGCACGCAGCACGTCTCGGCTCCGGGGCCGCCCCCCGGCCTGGCTGCCGTACGGGACCGGCTGCCGGCCCTGCTCGCCGATCTCGGGGTGCCAGAAGGCACCGCGGTCGAGGACAAGGGGAGCGCGGTCGCCGTCCACGTGCGCCGCAGCGCCGATCCCGAGGCGGCGCTCGCGATGCTGCGCGGGCCGCTGGCCGCACTGGCCGCCCGGCACGGGCTCGCGGTGGAGCCGGGACGCATGGTGCTTGAGTTGCGGCCCCCCGGCGTCGACAAGGGGGCGGCGCTGCGCGGGCTCGTCCGCGAGTGCGGCGCCGCCTGCGTGCTGTACGCCGGTGACGACCTCGGTGATCTCGCTGCCTACGACGCCGTCGACGCCCTGCGCGCGGAGCGGACCGCGGGCGTGAAGGTGTTCAGCCGGTCGGCCGAGGTCACCGCCCTCGCCGAGCGGGCGGACCTGGTGGTCGACGGGCCCGCGGGGGTCGTCGCGCTGCTGGACGGCCTCGCGGACGCGCTCTAGGACCTGGGGTCAGGACTCCAGGGCCGCAAGCTGGTCGGCGAACCACTGCTGCGGCGGCAGCCTCGTGGCGGCCCGGGCCAGCCTGCGGCAGCGCTCGGCGCGCTCGGCCTCGTCCATGGTCAGGGCGCTGTGCAGGGCATCGGCGGTCTGGGTGACATCGAAGGGGTTCACCAGGATGGCGGCGTCGCCGAGGTCGTCCGCCGCCCCCGCCTCGCGGGAGAGCACCAGGGCGCAGGCCCGTTCCGAGACCACCGGCCCCTCCTTGGCGACCAGGTTCATCCCGTCCCGAACCGGGTTCACCAGCAGCACGTCGGCCATCCGGTATGCCGCGAGGGAGCGCGGGAAGTCGTCCTCGACGTGCAGCAGCAGCGGGCGCCAGTCCGGCGTCGCGAACTCCTGGTCGATCTCGTCGGCGACGCGCCGCACCAGGCCGGTGTACTCCCGGTATTCCGGGACGTCCTGCCGGCTCGGGTAGGCGAAGGCCACGTGCACCACCCGTGCGTGCCACTGCGGGCAGGCGCGCAGCAACTCCCGGTAGGCCAGCAGCCCGCGGACGATGTTCTTCGACAGCTCCGCCCGGTCGACACGTACGATCACCCGCCGGTCGCCGACCGCCTCCCGGAGCTCCGCGAGCCGCTGGTCGACGTCGGGCCGGGCCGCCCGCTCGCGCAGGAAGCCGGCGTCCGCGCCGAGGCCGTGCACGCCGATCCGCGTGACACCCCCGCCGTGGCGCACCGTCATCGTCGTGCGGTCGGCGTCGGCGCCGAGGACGGCTGCACAGCACGCCATGAAGCCCTCGGCCCAGCGGCGGGTGAGGAACGCCGCGTAGTCCGCGCCCAGGATGCCCTCGAGGATCTGCTCGGCGGCAAAGTCGGGCAGGAGGCGGAAGTACTCGGGAGGGGCCCAGGGGGTGTGTGAGAAGTGCGCGATGCGGAGGTCGGGGCGGCGGCGGCGCAGCTGCCGCGGGACGAGCGTCAGGTGGTAGTCCTGCACGGCGACCCTCGCGCCCTCCCCGGCGTCGCCCGCGAGCGCATCGGCGAAGGCCCGGTTGTAGGTCTGGTACGAGGCCCACAGGCGGCGAAATCGCGCGTCGTACGCGGGCGTCACCGGGGTGTCGTACAGCAGGTGATGGACGAACCACAGGGTGGAGTTGGCCACCCCGTTGTAGGCGTCGTGGAAGGTTCCTGGGTCGATGTCGAGCATGTGCACCGCGCTGCCGCCGGTGTCGTGACCGGCCAGGTCGAGCCGGTTGGCCGGCGCCTCGCGGGTGGCTCGACGGTCGGCGTCGGAAAGCGCCGCACACACCCAGACGGCGTCGGTGCCGCCCACGCCCGACAGACCCGACACCAGCCCGCCGCCGCCGCGTCTGGCCGTGAGACGTCCGTCGCCACCGCTGGAGAAGGAGACGGGTCCTCGGTTGGACGCGACGAGAAGGCTGGCACCATCGCTCATGGCGGGAGCCTATTGAGCGCTGGCCCGCTCGCGGGCGTACTCCCAGAGCGAGCACATCGGCGGGCGCTCGGTCACGGCCACGTCGAAGGTCTGGATGAGGAAGCCGTCAGGGCCGCGCTCGAACTGCGCGATGGCGCAGTTGCGCGGGCGCAGCGAAAGCTCGCCCTCGCGCGCGAGCTGGTAGCGCGCCAGCCGGTCCATCGCCACCTGCACGATCTCGCTGGCCATCCGGCCGAGGCTCGCGTCGTCCTGGTGGCGGTGCTTGCGCACCCCGAGGTCGACCTGCGCGAGCGCGTCCAGCCCGGCCAGCTCGAGCGCATCGATGAGGATGCCGATCTCGACGCCGTACCCGCTGGCGAAGGGCAGCCGCTCCAGGAGGCGCCGCCGGCCGGCGTACTCGCCGGCGAGCGGCTGTACCACGCCCGCGAGCTCGGGCCAGTGCAGGTTGAGCAGCGGGCGGGCCACGAGCTCGGTCACCCGGCCGCCGCCGGCGGGCAGCACCTGCTGCCCCGCCTCGAGCGGCCGGTCGTACATGCCCTTGACCAGATCGACCGACGGGTCGGTGAGGATCGGGCCGAGCAGCCCCGTGACGAACGACGACGAGAACTCCCGCAGGTCGGCGTCGACGAAGCAGATCACGTCACCCTTGGTGGCGAGCAGTGACCGCCAGAGCACCTCGCCCTTGCCTGGCAGCGTGGGGAGACCCGGGAGGATCTCGTCGCGGCGCACCACTCTGGCCCCGGCGTCGTGCGCGGCCTTGATGGTGTGGTCACTCGAGCCCGAGTCGATGACGACCAGGTCGTCGATGAGAGGACACGCTTCGACCAGGTCCCGGCGGATCGCCGCGACGATGTCCCCGACCGTGCGGTCCTCGTTCAGCGCCGGCAGGACCACGCTCACCGTGGTGGACTCCTTGGCGGCCAGCAGCCTGCCCACAGGCCAGTCCGCCGCCGCCGATGTGCGGTGCTCGAACCAGCGCAAGGTGTCCGGTAGCACCAGGGGTCTCCTCCGGTAGCTCAGCAGCCCCCCGGGGGGCTGCTGTCTCGCGTGGTGGACAGGTCAGTGGTCCTCCGGGTCTCTCGGTTAGGGTTTTTCCACATGGGCGCCCCGCCGCTGGTCGGCGGGCTCATACCTTTGCACGATAACTGCATATCGCTCATCCAGAGGGGCAGAGGGAACGGCCCGATGAAGCCCCGGCAACCATTTCGGCGACAGCGCGTGAGCGCTCGGTTCGTCTCGTACTTGAGGCCTCCGCCGGGACAGGTGCCAAGTCCGGCCCGCGGCGCGTGGGAAAGATGAGAGGAAGGCCTCACTGTGGCTCCGTCGCCAGCCCCGTCCCCAGCACCATGTCCTGCCCCGTCACCGGCCCCGTCACCGGCGCGGCCGCCGGCGCAGCGCCCGTTCGGGCCGGCCGTCGCCCTGTCCTGCCGCGAGTGCGGGCAGCGCTACGATCTCGGGCCCCTCTACGTCTGCGAGCTCTGCTTCGGCCCCCTCGAGGCGGCGTATGAGTTCGCTGGTGTGACGCGTGCGGCGGTCGAGGCGGGCCCGCCGTCGCTCTGGCGCTACGCGGGCCTGCTGCCGGTGCCGCCGGACGTCGCGGCACGTCCGGGCCTCGGCCCGGGGCTGACGAAGCTGATCAGGGCCGACAACCTGGCCAGCCGGCTGGGCATGCGCGCCCTGCACGTGAAGGACGACAGCGGGAACCCCACCCACTCCTTCAAGGACCGGGTGGTCGCGGTCGCGCTCGCCGCCGGCCGGGAGCTCGGGTTCACGACGTTCTCCTGTGCTTCGACGGGGAACCTCGCGAACGCCATCGCCGCCGCGTGCGCCCGTGCCGGGGTACGGTCGTGCGTCTTCATCCCCGACGACCTCGAGGCCGGCAAGGTCATCATGACGGCGGTGTACGGCGGCACGCTGGTCGCCGTCGAGGGGAACTACGACGACGTCAACCGGCTGTGCTCGGAGGTGGCCGGCGAGCTGCCCTGGGGTTTCGTCAACATCAACCTCCGCCCGTACTACGCGGAGGGCTCCAAGACGCTCGCCTACGAGATCGTCGAGCAGCTCGGCTGGCGGTTGCCCGACCAGGTGGTCGTGCCGATCGCCTCGGGATCGCAGCTGACGAAGATCGACAAAGGGTTCCAGGAGCTGGTCGCGCTCGGACTCGTCGAGGATCGCCCGTACCGGGTCTTCGGCGCGCAGGCCACCGGCTGCTCGCCCGTGGCGCAGGCCTACAAGGCGGGCCACGACGTCGTCCAGCCGCAACGTCCCGACACCATCGCCAAGTCGCTCGCCATCGGCAACCCGGCCGACGGCCCGTACGTGCTCGACATCGCGCGTCGCACCGGGGGTGCCGTGGAGGATGTGAGCGACGCGGAGATCGTCGACGCCATCGCCCTGCTGGCCAGGACCGAGGGGATCTTCGCCGAGACGGCGGGTGGGGTCACGGTGGCCACCCTGGGTAAGTTGCTGGCCGCAGGGCGGCTCGACCCCGACGCGGAGACCGTGGTCCTCAACACCGGCGACGGTCTGAAGACCCTCGACGCCGTGGCCGAGACCTCCCGGCCCGGCGCGACCATCAGCCCCACCCTGGCGTCGTTCCGAGAGGCAGGCCTCGCATGAGCGTCACCGTCCGTATTCCGACGATCCTCCGTAGCTACACCGGCGGCGCGGCCGAGGTCAGCGCACAGGGGGGGACCCTGGCCGAGGTGCTGGAGGCGCTCGAGGCCGCCCATCCGGGCATCCGCGCTCGGGTGATGGACGATCAGGGCCGGCTCCGGCGCTTCGTCAACGTGTACGTGAATGACGACGACGTCCGCTTTGCGGCCGGGCTCGACACGCCGACCCCCGAGGGCGCGCGGGTGTCCGTGATTCCCGCTGTGGCAGGGGGTTGAGGGGCGAAACGTGCAGACGGCCCCGCTGCCGTCTTGGGTGTGCCTGGTCGGACACAACTGGATTTTTCCCTCCTGCGGCCTGTTGTGCCGGCGGCGAAAAGGGATAGCCTCGACCTCGGTCGAAGAGTTCGGCGCGTGCGCGCGGGACTGATCGCGCATCGCCCACCGGGCCGGTAAGCGAGAAACGACCCGGGTCCGCGCGGTGCGGGCCCGAGAGGC
>JBOHCZ010000335.1:0-5190 GCA_050699195.1 Streptomycetales bacterium | reverse complement strand
GGATCGGCCTGTTCTCGACCATTTACATTCTCCAGTAGGCACGGATCAGGGACGTTTCGTGAAATCACTGGCTGCACGGCGACGGCATCCGCTCGCGGCGTTCGTCGTCCTGTTCCTCGCCCTCGTCGCCATGGGCGGCCTCTACACCGCCTTCGCCCCGTCCGAGCGGGCGCAGGCGGCCCACGGGATCTCGGCTCAGCAGGTGGAGAAGGGCCGCCTGCTCTTCGTCAACGGCTGCTCCACCTGCCACGGGATGAACGCCCAGGGCACGAGCAGCGCCCCGAGCCTCATCGGTGTGGGCGCGGCCGCGGTCGACTTCCAGGTGTCGACCGGGCGGATGCCCGCCGACCAGCCCGGCGTCGCGCAGTCCCAGCCCAAGCCGCCGGTGTACTCCGAGAAGGAGACCGCGGCCCTGGCGGCCTACGTCGGTTCCCTCGGCCCGGGCCCTGCGATCCCGACCGAGGAGCAGTACGCCTACCGGGACGCCGACATCGCCGCAGGCGGCGAGCTGTTCCGTACCAACTGCGCCACCTGCCACAACTTCGCCGGCGAGGGCGGGGCGCTGACCGAGGGCAAGTCCGCCCCCAAGCTCACCGACTCCACGCCGAAGCTGATGTATGAGGCTATGGTGACCGGCCCTGCCGCGATGCCGGTGTTCAACGACGGCGCCATCCCGGACGAGCAGAAAAAGGAGATCATCGCCTACGTCGAGCACGTCCGGGAGCAGCCGAACGAGGGAGGCTACGGCCTCGGCCGGCTCGGCCCGGTCACCGAGGGCCTCTTCCTGTGGACCATCGGCCTGGGCGCTCTCGTCGGCGTGGCCGTCTGGATCGGGGCAAAGAGTTCATGAGCGAGCACGACAGGCCAGCAGAGCACACGCCCGAGCCCACGGCACCGGGCCCGGTGCCGGCCCGCCCGGGCGAGCAGGAGGGCCACGCGGGCGAGGTCTCCCCCGTCGATCCCTTCGCCGACCCCGGGCTGCCCGCGCACGTACCGCGGCGCGCCGACGTCGACGAGCGGGCCGCACGGCGCGCCGAGCGGCAGGTCGCGCTGCTGTTCACGATCTCGGCGCTGAGCTCGGTCGCGTTCATGGTGGGTTACGCGCTCATCGACGTCCACACCATCGCCTACATCCCCCCGATAGGGGAGACGAGCCTCTCGAACGTCGTCCTCGGGGTGAGCATGGGCCTGGCGTTCTTCTGCATCGGGGCCGGCGCGATCCACTGGGCGCGCAAGCTGATGACCGACAAGGAGATCGTCGAGGAGCGCCACCCGCTGACGTCCAGCGAGGCCGACCGCAAGGCCGCCCTCGCGACGTTCGACCAGGGTGTCGACGACAGCGGTTTCGGCCGCCGCAAGCTCATCCGGCGCAGCCTCCTGGGGGCGCTGGGTGCGCTCGCGCTGCCTCCGCTGTTCCTGCTGCGCGACCTCGGCCCGCTGCCGAAGAAGAAGCTGCGCCGGACAGCGTGGGCCGACGAGCAGATCATCATCAACGAGAGCACCGGCAAGCGCGTCCGCCCCGAGGACCTCCAGGTCGGCACGATCATCCACGCCCAGCCCCAGCACGTCCACGACCTCAACGCGCTCGCCAAGGCCGCGGTTCTCCTGGTGCGGCTGGAGCCCGGGGACATCAAGGACAGCCGGGAGGCCCGCGAGGGCCACCAGGGCATCGTGTGCTTCTCGAAGATCTGCACGCACGTCGGCTGCCCGGTCAGCCTGTACGAGCGACGGACCCATACCCTGCTCTGCCCCTGCCACCAGTCGACCTTCGACGTGGCCGACGGGGGGCGCGTGGTCTTCGGCCCCGCCGCCCGCTCGCTGCCCCAGCTCGCGATCACGGTCGACTCCGAGGGGTACCTCGTCGCCAAGGGCGACTTCGACAAGCCGGTCGGACCGAGCTTCTGGGAGCGCGGAGAGACATGAACAGTCCAGCTGTCAAGGCGGGCGGCGCGGCCACCAACTATCTCGACCAGCGTGTCGCGATCGCCAAGCCGATCACGAAGAACCTCCGCAAGGTGTTCCCCGACCACTGGTCGTTCCTGCTTGGGGAGATCGCGCTCTACAGCTTCATCGTGCTGCTGCTCAGTGGCACCTTCCTGACCTTCTTCTTCAAGCCAGGCATGGAGGAGGTCGTCTACCACGGCTCGTACGTGCCGCTGCGTGGCGTGGAGATGTCGGAGGCCTTCGCCTCGACGCTGGACATCAGCTTCGACGTGCGCGGCGGCCTGCTGATGCGCCAGATCCACCACTGGTCGGCGCTCATCTTCGTGGCCGCCATCGTCGTGCACATGCTGCGGATCTTCTTCACCGGCGCGTTCCGCAAGCCGCGGGAGCTGAACTGGGTGATCGGCAACGCGCTGCTGACCCTCGCCCTGCTCGAGGGCTTCGCGGGCTACTCGCTGCCCGACGACCTGCTGTCGGGCACCGGGCTGCGGATCGCCGAGGGCGTGATGCTCTCCGTGCCCGTGATCGGGACCTACGCCTCGTTCTTCGTGTTCGGCGGGGAGTTCCCCGGCACCGAGTTCATCCCCCGGCTCTACACGATCCACGTCCTGCTCGTGCCGGGCATCATCCTCGCCCTGATCACGGTGCACCTGTTCCTGGTCTTCTACCAGAAGCACACCCAGTGGCCGGGCCCCGGCCGCACCAACCGCAACGTCGTCGGCCTGCCCCTGCTCCCCGTCTACGTCGCGAAGGCCGGCGGGTTCTTCTTCGCGGTGTTCGGCGTGTGCGCCCTGCTCAGTGCCCTCGTTCAGGTCAACCCGGTGTGGGTTTACGGTCCGTACAACCCCACGCAGGTGACGGCGGGCTCCCAGCCCGACTGGTACATCGGGTTCCTCGAGGGCACCCTGCGCGCGATGCCCAACCTCGAGACCAACCTTCTGGGGCACACGATCAGCTGGAACGTGCTCGTCCCGGCCCTCATCGTTCCCGGGCTGTTCTTCACGCTGCTCGCGGTGTACCCGTTCATCGAGGCGTGGGCGACCGGCGACCGGCGACATCACCACGTGCTGGACCGGCCGCGCAACCAGCCCACGCGCACGGCGCTCGGCGTGGCGGGCATGACGTTCTACGGCCTGCTGTGGCTGGGCGGCGGGAACGACATCCTCGCGATCACGTTCGGACTGTCCATCAACTCGATCACCTGGGCGGTCCGGGTGCTGATCTTCGTGGGGCCGGTGGTCGCCTTCATGGTCACCAGACGGATGTGCCTCGGCCTGCAGCGGCGCGACCGTGACAAGGTGTTGCACGGCCGTGAGAGCGGCATCATCAAGCGCCTGCCGCACGGGGAGTTCGTCGAGGTGCACGAGCCGATCTCGGCCGAGCGGCGCTACGCCCTGACCGCGCACGAGGTAACGGCGCCTCTGCAGGCACCCCCGGCGACCGATGAGAACGGCGTCCCCCACCCGAACCACCGCATCGGCCGGGTACGCGCCCGGCTGAGCCGGTGGTACTTCGCCGATCGCATCGAGAAGCCGACCACCGAGGAGTACCGTGCGGCGCTGGCCCACGGGGACGGGCACGGCGGGGGACATGGTGATGTGCGCGGCGGCGAGCTGTCCAGCCCGGCGGATGCTTCCCGCGAGCTGCCGGTGGGCGCCCGGGAAGGAGACCGGGGCGCCGCCAGGCGCTGACCGGCTCGCGACGCATCCTCAGGCGTGCCGCCGGACCGCGGCAGGCGTCAGGAGCTGAGGATCTTTCGAAGATCCTCGAGGCGGTCACGGACGGCCTGCCCCGAGCTGGTCTGCCCCCACAGCTCCATCCACTCGCTGTCAGGACCCGCGACCCGGTCGAGGGCACGCAGCGCCAAGGCATGGTCATCGGGCGAGGTCTGCGGCCGGTTCGCCGCCAGCCAGTCGTCCACGGAAGGCTCCCGCGCCCGGGCCAGGCGCGACCGCCCCGCGGCGACCAGGGCCGCGGCGGCGACCGCGACGTTGGCCTCGCCAACCTCGATGTGGCCGGGCCGCTCGACGGTCGCGGTCAGCGTGGCGCGCAGCCGCGCGAGGAGGGCCTCCGGCGGGAAGTCCTCGATCTCGCCGAAGAAATCCAAGGCGTCATCGTTGTCAAACGGCGCCGTCCCCCAGGTACCCATGGCAGAACCCCTCTCGCATGACGGAGTCTTGCCGTCTCGACGCTATCCTCTCCCGCTGCGGGACCGCGGTGCGCCCGCATCTTCGTGTGACGACCCGGACGGCCGCTCCCGGACGGCTGGACCGCGCTCCCTGGCGTTCCACTGACCCAGGTCAGTGGAACGCGCTGCCCTTCTGCCACTCGTGCCAGGACAGGTTCCAGCCCGAGTAGCCGTTCCAGACGGGTGGGGGCGGCTCCGGCGAGTGGAGAACCTTGACGACGTCCCCAGGTCTGCTCTGCCCGTACAGCCAGGCGGCGTCCGCGGTGGTCATCCCGATGCAACCGTGGCTGCTGCGCTCCACCCCGAACACGCCGGCACTTTCGCGCCAGGGCGCTGCGTGCAGGAACTCCCCGCTGCCGGTCACGCGCATCGCGTACGGCACATCGGAGAGGTCGTAGCCCTCCGCACTCGACGGGTCGATGCCGATCGACGCTGAGTTCATGTCGTAGCTGCGGTGCTGACTCATGATGACCTTGACACCGCCGCGGGTACGGAAACCATCCTTGCCGTCGCTGATCGGGATCGTCCTGATGTGGTCGCCGTTGCGGTAGACCTTCATCATCTGGGTGCTGTCGTCGACGATGCTCACCATCGAGTCGCCGATGTCGAACGCGATGTCCCGCGTCTCGGCGCCCCAGACCCCGCCCCCCGCGTCGACGCCGGTGAGCCGGACGTGCAGAGTGACGTCGGTCCCCGGCTCCCAGTACTTCTTGGGGCGGTACCTGAGGGTTCGGTCATCGAGCCAGTACCAGCCGCCCTCGGTCGCAGGTTTGGCCTCGACCTGCAGCGCCCGCTCGACCGCCGCACGGTTGTCGACCGACTCGCTGAGCGTGACCAGCAGCGGCATACCGACCCCCACGGTCTGGGCCTCGAGCGGGGCGACGTAGGTCTCGAGCGTCGCCGCAGGCTCGATCGTCGAGAAGGCGGTCTGGGTGGCCTTCGACAGCCCGTGCTCGTCCACCGCGGTCACATGGACGGTGTAGTTCGTGTCGAGTGTCAGAGACTGGGCAGCGGTCCAGCGTGCCCGGTCACTGCTCAGCTCACCCTCGACGGCGTCG
>JBOHCZ010000334.1:0-7267 GCA_050699195.1 Streptomycetales bacterium | reverse complement strand
GCGTCAGCGCGTGCGAGCACGCGGGCGGCGGCGTGCCCGTCCTCGACCAGTAGCGTCCGCGTGACGGCCTCCGCCTCGCTCGCCCACGCCCCGAGTACCGCGTCGGCCAGCCGCACATCGAGCTCGCGACGCAGCAACGCTCGCGGGCCGGACTCGGGGCCGGTGGCAAGGACTCCGCGGGCCGCGAGCCCGAGGGGTACGAGGTCACCGGGACGTCCCGCCGCGAACAGCGGGTCGGCAGGCTGGCTGGCCACGTCACAGCGCGAGGCCAGCCAGGCCAGCAGGGCGCCCACGAGTTCGTCTCCGGCCAGGGCGCGGAGGTCGGCCAGGCTGGTGACGGCCTCAGGGTTGGTCGACCACCGCAGCACGGTCACGGCGTCCAGTTCCTCGCCGGGCTCGCCAAGCCCGAGCCGGCCGGCGGCAACGGAGCCGAGCGCATGGTCCAGGGTCAGCAGGCCACCCCGGGCCGGCGGCCAGGCGCCTCCCGAGGAGGCCGCCACGAGCAGTCCTGTGGCGAGGCCCCGCGCGGCGCTGGACGTGACAAGCCGGTGGTCGACCCGTGTGGCGGCGAACCCGTCCCGGACCGCGTCCCACGGGTCGGGCAGGCGGAGGCGGCGCCACGCCAGGTGGGCCGTGATGCCGACGCCGAGGTCCTGCTCGTCGCGGTCGGTGAGGACGACCAGCCACCGGTCCGGTCCTCGCTCGAGGAGTGCCTCGCGAACCGCGAGTGCCGACTCGCAGGGCACGACCCGGACCGGCAGGCCGCTGTGGTCGAACTCCTGCGGCCCCTCCCAGTGGGGTCGAGCCCGCACCCCCAGCACTCCCCCATGCTGGTAGTTCTTCTTGCGCGCCTCGTCGAGGAGGGCGCGGATCACGGGCAGCGTGGCGGCCGGCGTGGTCACCGCTCGACCCGCCACTCGACGACCACCGTCTCGCCTTCGTGCTCGTCCACGAACGCGCGCAGGTCCCGCGTCGTCTCGTCGAGCTCAGCAGCCGAACGCAGCCTGCGACGCGCCTCAGGCGCCGGGGGCGGAGGTGACGGCGGGCGCGTGGGTGACGGCGGTGGAGTAGGCGTGGGAGTGCTACCACGCAGCGCCCAGTGAAAGGCCTCGTCTTCGGCACTCTTGAGCGAGGTCGCGAGCGACTGCACCAGCTCGTCGGCGGTCAGGGCCGCCCGAAGCCGGTCGAGGATGTTCTTGGCCTGGTGGGCACGTTCGCCGTGGCCGCTCTCGGCGGTGGCGAGGGGTTGGAGCCGATCCCACGAATAGCTGTCGAGGGCCTGCGCCACCGGCCGTGCCGACCAGAGCGACTTTGCGACGGCCTGGTCAGTCGCGGACAGGTCGCTGCGTGCCAGGGTCTCGATGAGGGCGACCCGGTCGCGGGAGGATCGCAGCGCTGCCACGAGATCGCGGGCCGCCACCGCGGTGGCGAGGCGGCCGGTCGTCGTGCCGGTCGGCAGACCCAGCCGGGTATGCGCCTTGGTGACCGCCTCGACGAGCGGCGCGGCGTCCGCGGCCGCGCGGTTGGCGTCCTGGCGGATCGTCTCGGACAGCTCGGCGACCGCAGAGCCGGTGAGGTAGGGGTTGGCGACCGCACCGAACAACGCTCCAGCGCGGCGGACGGCGACCTCCCAGTCACCCGATGCGGGCAGTGGCTCGGGGCGCAGCTCGGTGTCGTTGCTCAGCGACCCGGGGGCCGGTCGAGGGATGAGCGGCGCGCCGTAGCGGTACCACGCGCGCCCCTCCAGCACCGCCCAGGCGCAGACGATGAGGTCCTCGACCTCGGGTCGCAGCCCGGCCGGCGGTTCCGTTGCGCGGATCCACTGGCGCAGCGTGGAAACGGTGACCTGGTCGGCCGGGGCGGCACCGGAACGGCCCATCGCGCTGGAGAACTCCATGGCCCAGCGGAACCGGTCTGCGCCGAACATGAAGTGCGTCTCGCCCATGTGCCCGACGCCCAGCACGTTGGCCACCCGGCGCGCGGCGTCACGGCGCGCCGGCTCGACAAAGGCGCGCCCGTCCGGGTCCTGGCGGGCTGCCTCGACCACGCTGAGCACCGCGGCGATCTCGGCCGGGCGGACCTCGCGGTCTTCGGGCTCGAAGCGCGGGTGGCCGGGGAAGGACGCGGAGTAGGCCTGGTCGACGAGGTTCGCGAAGGCGGCGCGGAGGTCGTGGCCGACCGGCGCGGCGGGGCTGAGCTCCGGGTGCAGGCTGACGAGCACCCGGTCGTGGCCCTCGTCGGTCTCCAGCGTCCCCCGGGTCTCCTTGGCGGCGTCGTAGGCCTCCTGAACGGCCCGGCGCATCCGCTCGCGCAGCGCCTCCCGCTGGGACTCCAGGATCGTCTTGGCCTGCGCCCGGTCGGCTTCGGCGAGGTGGTTGGCATGGGAGATCCACCGGTCGCCGGGACCGCCGAGCAGCCAGTCGAGGATCACGAGGCGCCCGAGCTCGTCGCGCCGCTCCCGGGAGAGGAAGCGCGGCACCCAGACGACGGTACGAGCCACCAGTCGCGTCTTGAGATCCTCGAGGCGGGCCAGGTCCTCGCGGGCGCTGCGGCCCTCCTCGTCGAACGGGTAGTCGACGACGAACCGCCAGGTGTCCGCTCCGGCCTCGAAGACCCCGTCGGAGAGCCAGGAACGGTCACGCACGTTGCCGAAGACGACCTCGACCTCGCGACGTGAACCCCGCCAGATACGCGGCTGGCGAGAGACGCCGAAGGCGTCCCCGTCGATGTCGGCGAGCCCGAATGCCTCCCACACCAGGTGTTTGAGCGCCTCGCGGCGCCGGCCGTCGTTGTCCTCACCCTTGGCCTTCTCGACGACACTCTCGTAGTCCACCTCGGCGATCCGGACCCGGATGACCGGGTTGCGGGTTTCACCGACGTCACCGACGATGTGGATCTCGGGGACGTCCGCGCGCCAGCGTCGCATCTTCGACAGGACGACAGAGGCCTCCTGGCCCGGCAGCGGGCTGACGATCGAGCCGTGGTTGAGGGCGGCGAGACGCGCGGCGGTGAGCTCCTTGAGTGCGGGGACCTCGGGGGATACCGCGGACAGCACGAGCGTCTTGGCCAGCCGGTCGTCCGCGCGGAAGGCATGCTCCGCTGGCAGAGCGGAAGTGTCGGAAGCGACCAGGCCGTGCTCGCGGAGCAGCAGCGGGCGGAGCTTCTCCTGGTACAGACTGCGGGCGTTCTTGAACCGGCCGGCCATGTCAGGGGTGAGAGCCTGGTTGCCCTCGACCACGAGGTCGAACACGTCGCCGACCGGGATGACACTGTCGACGGTCAGGGTGTCGCGCTGCTGCACCAGCAGCTGTTGCATGACCTTGAGAGCGGTCCGGTCGCGCTGCATCGCGGACGCGAGCGTACGCAGGGTCGACACGAGCGCGGGCGAGAACGGGTACGTCCTCCGGAAGGCGGCCTGATCAGCCCCGCGGTGCCGCTCGTCGGTGTTGATGCCGTCCAGCAGCACGTCCCAGACTTCCGGCCGCTTGTCCAGCCGGGCGAACGCGTCGTCGAGGATGCGGCGGCTGTGTTCGTCGACTGGGCGGAGCAGCCTCTTCTCGGCCACGAACGGCAGGTTGTCGTCGCCGAGGACGACGGTGGCGAAGCGGCCCTCCTGGTGGCGGAAGGCGCTGTCGAGCGCCTCCTGCTCAGCACCCATGCCGCCGCCTGCATCGACGAAATAGCGGCGCAGGTCCATCTGGCGGGCGACGAACGACACCACGGGCAAGTCCCGTTCGCCCGAGCCGGACTCGACCAGCTTGGTGATCTTCTGCGCCTCACGGCCGAAGAGCTCCCGGTTCCGCACGTGGTAGGCAAGCCACAGCACCAGCTCGTCGAGGAACATCACGACGGCGTCGTAGCCAAGGCCCTTGGCGTGGCGAGTGATCGCGGCGAGGCCCTCGTCGAGGGAGACGAACTCCGCGGTGTGCGTGTAGGCCGTGAAGTACGCGCGCACCAGCGCGGACACGAGGCGCTGCCCGGCCGCACTGCCCGCAGCCGCGGCGCGTGCCGCGTCATACGCCTGCGGGGTCCAGGCGTCGGAGCCTTCCAGGACGGGCGACCAGGCGTCGGGCGTCGCCGCCGGGCCACCCCCGTGGGCGTTGAGGCCGGCGAAGAACGCGTCGTCACCGATCCGCTGCCGCAAGGTCTCGCCGTCGGCGATGACGGCGTCGCCGCGGTGGACGGCGGGCAGGTCGGCCTCGGGGTGCAGCGCCTGGACCTGGGCGACGTACCCGCCGAGCACGGTCTCCTCCACGCTTCGCGCGTCGATGAAGTGGTACGCCAGTCGCAGGATCCTCCGTTCGTCGAGCGCGTCGTGACGGGCGATGACCGGGGCAAGCTCGGGCTTGGCCCGAGCGGCGGGGTCGTGGCCGAGGAGGGCGTGCAGCACGGCCATGAAGTGGCTCTTGCCCGACCCGAACGACCCGGACAGGAACGCCGCCCGGCTCCGCCCGTCGCGCAGCGCGGCGGCGACCAGATCGAGTGCCTGGTCCATGGCGTTGGCGAGCGCCTCGGTGACCACGTACTCCTCGATGGTCTGGGCGAGCCGGCCGCGTCCG
This sequence comes from Streptomycetales bacterium, assembly GCA_050699195.1. Taxonomy (GTDB): domain Bacteria; phylum Actinomycetota; class Actinomycetes; order JBOHCZ01; family JBOHCZ01; genus JBOHCZ01. The sequence goes on along the minus strand of JBOHCZ010000334.1, from coordinate 2,708 downwards.
ACGCCCTCGGTGAGGCGCAGGACGTAGTCGTCATCCCCGGCCCGCTCCGGGATCGAGATGACCTCGCGCAGCAAGGTGCTCACTGGGTGCTCTTTCGGGATCGGCCTCGTCGGGTCGGGGTCGGTCGCCAGGCGGCGAGCTGGGCACGGGTCATGCCGACCTGTCCGCAGCGCTGGTCGAGCTGCTCGCGGAAGAACTCAGCCGCTGACACGCCCCCGTAGAAGGGGTCGGGCTCGCCGTGCCACTGCTCGACCCACGGCTGCAGCTCGGCGAGCCCGGCGACGAGCGGGACGAGCCGGTCGTCTGCCCAACCGTCGGCCTCGCGCTGCTGGATCAGCGTGGCGAGGGCGAGGGCCTGCCGGGCGTGGTCCCATCCTGCCCAGCCCAGCACCGGGGTCGGGTCGGTCTCCCGCCCGGCGTCCGGGTAGAGGATGAACCGCTCCTTGGGCACGTCGAGCTTGCCGCGGTGCGCCCAGTAGCCAGTGCGGGCGAAGTCGGCGGAGGTGTACTTCGGCGGCACCGGGATCGGCCCGTCCCCGCCGCGGTCCTTCGGCTGCGGGTCGTAGGCGCCGGCGTCCTCTCGCCGCTGCAGGTCCCAGGTGTGCTCCCACGCCTGGCGCTTGCGAAGGCCGGAGTCCTTGTAGCGGTACGCCGCCAGGTAGGGCACCGCCTCACCGGCGAGCAGCCGCTGCAGGCTGGTGGCGACCGCCACGTCCGGCCGGCCCTCCCACAGCGCCAGCACCGAGGTCAGCTCGGGGTCGCGGGCCACGTCGTCGGCCAGGTTCGCGACGCTGCGCGGGGTAGGCCGGCCGGCGGGGTCGTACCAGAACCGGCGGTCTTCCAGCCGGTCGAGCAGCCAGCCACGCAGCGCCCGGTCCTCCTGCTTCTCCCAGGGCTCGGCGGCCCAGCGGCGCTTGTGCTCGGGCCGCTCCAGCAGCCGCAGGTACGGGTGCGACCCGATCAGCTCGATCCTCCGCGCGACCAGGTCCCGGTACGCCGCCGGCCAGAGCGCCGGGATCTCGGTGACCGGCGTGGAGCCGTGCCGGGCGAACCAGGCCGTCTCCTCCTCACCCGCTGCCATCCGGTGGGCCAGCACGATCTCGAACGCCCGCTCCCCCAGTGCCAGCCCGGGCAGGCCGTCACCGGGGTAGGTGAGGTCCTCGTCGACCAGCCCGTAGAGCCGGTACACCTCCCAGTCCAGCTCCTCCTGCTGGGCGATCATCTCCGCGTGGATCGAGTCGTACGTCGCTCGCGCTGCGTCCAGTGCGGCCCGTGTCGGCACTGCCTCGGCGCAGACTGCTGCTGGGGTCGTCGCGGTGAGCTGCTGAGCGAGAGCGTCCAGCGTTCGCCCCGGGTCGAGTGGGAACGACGAAGGCAGCGGGAAGTCCTGCAGGGTTGTCCCGGTGAACTCGTAGAACCGTTCCCAGGGCTGCGCCTTGAACCCCTCATTGACTCCCTGGCTGCCCTTGTTGTGGCTGTTCTGCTTGAGCCAGAAGCACGCAGTCGAAGAGTTGAGCACCCCGAGCAGCGCCAGGTGGTCGTCCTCGGTCGCTCCCTCCGGCAACTTGATCACCGGCGCGGACTGCTTGAAGACCTTCCCACCCCGGTCGAGCACGAAGTGGTTGTGCGTCGCCACGAACGCAAACGCAATCGACAGCGGCACACGGTACGCGCTGGACGTGTGCTGCATGTACTCCCACCACTTGAGCCCTGCCGCAGCCATGTCGCCCTGGAAGGTCCGGCGGGAGGCGAGGGTCGTCCGCCACGCCCACAGCTCGCGGTCAAGGCCTCCTTCCTGCCCTTGGGAGTCGCCATAGACGTACGGGTACCAGATCGACTCGCTTGTCGTGGCTCGCCAATCGCGAACCTCGTCACCCACCAGCAGCGGCCGAAGGTCATTGCTCGGCCAACGACCGCTCGTGGTCAGCCTTCGCGGGCGAACGAACGCTTCGTCGGCACCGGCGCGCACTGACCGACCGACCGGCAGCTCGGCCAGCGAGTCGAGTCGCCGTGTCGACGCCTGCTCGATGTACTGCTGAACCTCCATCGTGCCGCCGCCGGTGAGTGACCAAGGGTGCTGCGCCAGTAGTGCTCGCTCGAGGTCGGTGATGGTGACCCACTCGTCGGACCAGCCAGGGTCGTCGACGTGCTCGACGATGCTCGACCAGACCTTTCCCTTGGCCGGGTTGTCAGGCCTGCCGGGCTCGCCGCGCACGCCGAGGACCGCGCGCACCATCGACGTGGACGGTCGCTGGTTGCGTCCGACGATGATGACGGTCGGTGTGCCGTGGCCGGGAATGTAGGCCCCGGAGGTGTCGGCGACAAGGCAGAGATCCTTCGTCGGGAAGAATCTTTCGATGAGCGGTGAGCCGAACTCGCGCTTCATGAACGAGTTGCTGGTGATCTGGCCTACCCGGCCGGGTGTCGCGTCGTTCTTGGCCAGGCCAGAAGAACCGCTCCATGAAGGGGACCGTGAGCGCGTAGGTGCCCTTGCAGTAGTTGTAGCGGGCGCGGTAGGCGGTGTTGAGCGCCTTGTCCTTGACCGTGATGTAGGGCGGGTTCCCGACCACCGCGTCGTACCTGCCGTTGGCCAGGATGGTCGTGAGCTCGGTCAGGTTCTCGGTGGCATAGGCGAAGCTGGCGGCGGTGCGGTCGGCGCTGAAGGCTGCGCCGAGGTCGAACTCCTGCTGTTCCAGGCCGTGCAGCAG
>JBOHCZ010000333.1:0-4559 GCA_050699195.1 Streptomycetales bacterium | reverse complement strand
GCCCCACGCTGCGCCGCCAGGCCCGCCAGCAGCGCCGCCTTGCCGCCCGGGCCGGCCGTGAGGTCGAGCCACCGCACCTCGTCCCCCCCGCCGGGGTCCGCGCTCACCTCCGCGTCTAGCTCCACGGTCCGGGCGGCGGCCAGCGCGAGCGCCACGAGCTGGCTGCCCTCGTCCTGCACACCGGCCCGGTCCTCGCGTACCGGGGGAAGCCGCCCCGGTGCACCCGTGACGTACACGGCGTAAGGCGAGAAGCGCCCCGCCGTACCGCCGTAGGCCAGCAGCTCCTCGCGCGAGGACTGGCCGGGACGGGCGGCCAGCGTGACCGGCGCGGGCTCGTTGTCCCCCGCGAGCGCGGCGGCGGTCTCCGCCAGGTCGCCGCCGAGCGCGTCGGCGAACGCCGAGACGATCCACCGCGGATGCGCGTGCACGATCGCGAGATGACCCACCGGGTCCGCGTCCCAGTCGGGCGCGACGAGTGCGTGCCACCCCGCGAGGTCACGGGCCTCGACCTTGCGCAGCACCGCGTTGACGAAGCGCGCGGGGCGCTCGCCGACCACCGCACGGGCGAGGTCGACTGTCGCGGAGACGGCGGCGTGCGGGGGGATGCGGGTGGCGAGGAGCTGGTGGGCGCCCAGCCGCAGCACGTCGACGACGGGGGCGTCCACCCGTGCCATCGGGCGGTCGACGCACCTCTGCAGGATCGCGTCGTAGCTGCCGGCCGACCGGAGCGTGCCGTAGGTGAGCTCGGTCGCCAGCCGGGCGTCGCGGGCGTCGAGCCCCTCGAGCCGCGCGGGCAGCGCCAGGTTGGCGTAGGCACCCCGATCGTCGACCGCCCGCAGGACGTCGTACGCGGCCCGGCGCGCACGATCAGGCCGGGCACGATCAGGCCGGGCACGATCAGGCTGTCGACGGCCCCGCCCGGGCGGCGATCCCTGCCTCACCATCTAGGTCATCAGCTCCCCTGGCGCGAGCCGCACCCCGTTGGCCCAATCGCGGGCCGGCATCATCCGCCTGCCCACCGGCTGCACCTCGGTGAGCGCGACGGCATGGCTCCCCGTACCGACCAGGACGCCGGAACGGTCCGCCGCGACCTGGCCCGGGGCCAGTCCCGGGACGTCGGGGAGCAGGCGGACCGGCGCGAGCTTGAGGCGCTCCCCCCGGAACGTGGTCCAGGCCCCGGGCGCGGGCGAGCAGGCCCGAACGAGACGGTCGAGATGTAGGGCTGGCGACGACCACTCGACCCGGGCGTCTTCGGTGGTGACCTTGGGCGCCGGCGTGACACCCTCGCCGGGCTGGCCGCGTGGCGTCAGCGTGCCGTCCTCGATGCCGTCGAGGGTCGCCACGAGGAGCCGCGCGCCGGCGTCCGCGAGCCTCCCGAGCAGGTCGCCTGCGGTGTCCGCGGGCTTGATCGTCTCGGTGACGCAGCCATACACCGGGCCGGTGTCGAGCCCCTCCTCGATGCGGAAGGTGGACGCGCCCGTGACCTCGTCGCCTCGCAGGATCGCGTGGTGCACCGGCGCAGCGCCGCGCCAGGCGGGCAGCAGGGAGAAGTGCAGGTTGACCCAGCCGTGCAGGGGGACGTCGAGCGCGGCGGGCGGGATCAGCGCCCCGTAGGCGACGACCGGGCAGCAGTCCGGCGCGAGGGCCCGCAGGGTCTCGAGGAACGCGTCATCGCGAGGGGTCCCGGGAGTGAGCACGTCGATCCCGGCCGCGTGGGCGCGGCGCGCCACGGGTGAGGGACTCAGCCGGCGCCCGCGCCCGGACGGGGCGTCGGGCCGGGTGAGCACGGCCACGACCGAGTGGCGCGAGACCAGCAGCGCCTCCAGGGACGGCAGCGCCGCCTCGGGTGTGCCGGCGAAGACGACGTGCACGTGCCCTACTGCGCCCTTCCGCTGGATCCTGCTACCGGGCCTGACCGTACGTGCGGTGCGGCGAGAGCTTGACCTGCGGCGCCGGCTCCCCGGCCCACTCCGCCTCACGGATGGCCTTGAGCGCGGTCTTGCGCTGCTCACGGTCGAGCCGGTCGATGAACAGCACGCCGTCCAGGTGATCGGTCTCGTGCTGTACGCAGCGCGCGAGCAGCTCGCTGCCCTCGACGGTGACGGGGTCGCCGTACATGTTCTGGCCCTTGGCGACCAACTGCATCGCGCGCCGCGTGGGGAAGGTGAGGCCCGGGAACGACAGGCACCCCTCGTCGCCCTCCTGCTCCTCCTCGGAGAGGTCGAGGGAGGGGTTCACCAGGTGGCCGAACTGGTCGTCCACGGCATAGGTGAACACCCGCAGGCTCACGCCGAGCTGCGGAGCGGCGAGCCCGACGCCCGGGGCGTCGAGCATCGTCTCGGCGAGGTCGCGGACCAGGACACGCAGCTCCTTGTCGAAGTCGGCCACCGGATCGGCCGGCGTCCGCAGCACCGGATCGCCGAAGAGCCGGATCGGCTGGACGGCCACGTGCACTCCTGTCGTATCGCCCCGTAGGATCGTGCCCCAGTGTACGGGCAGCGGTGATCTCCGCAGAGTCCCGGCAGGCCCCGTACGCCGAGTACCGACCCCTCTTCTCGAAACAGGGCGAAACAGGCTACGGTGGACGGCCGTGACAGTGCTCGAACGGGTACGTGCCGTGATCGCCGGCCAGTCCGGCGTGGCCGCGTCGGCCCCCTGCGAACGCCACCCGCTCTACGCCGACGGGACGCTCTACGGCCATGTCGGCCATATGACCTACCGGGATCCATGGCGGACCGCCGAGCTGCACGTGCTCGACCCGGCGCGGCACCGCATCGTGGTCGCGGCGAGCCAGATCGACCGGGACATCGTGCGGGGCAAGGTCCCCGACAACGACGGCGACCACGCGCTCGCCGTACTCTGCGCCAGGCGCGGGCTCTCCCTCGACGACATCGAGGCGGTGTGGAACACGACGTGGGAGATGGACTACTGGGGGCGGCGACGCAGCCTCGACGTGGTGTGGTTCGAACGGCGACGCGTGCACTGGCGCTGATCGGGCCGGCCACCCGCGAGGCAGCGGCCCATGCAGGGCACATGCAGGGCGCAGCGTCTAATTCCCCGTCAGCGCGGCGATGAACGGTTCCCGTACGGCGGGGTCGCAGTGCGCGGCCTCGAGAGCCCGCTTGTCGGCGTCCGGGTCCACACCGGCCGGCACGTCGGTCCCCGGCCCGCAGGCCGGCGCCATCGGCGACCGCCCGTCCCAGTCCTGGTCCCCGGGGAAGGTCACATCCAGCACGACAGCCTCACCTGAGACCTCGATCACCACGTACCGGTGAACGTCGACCAACCCTCCCTCGGGTACGGCCGCCGCAACGCGTGGCCCGTGCCGCCGCCGGACGCGGCCACGCTCCGCGCGGTAGACGCGGTGCACCACCCGCGGGCACAGCCCGGGCCAGCGAGCCGACAGCAGCCGGACGAGCAGCGCGTGTTTGGTGGAGCAGGTGCCGCGCCAGTCGCCGAGGACCCCGGCCGGGGTGCGCTCGGCCGGCCGCCCGTAGGGGATGGCCTTGACGGCGTTCACGGTCTGCGCCGGCCCCGCCGACGCCGCCGGCCCGGCGATTGCGACGAACCGGGCGAACAGCTCCGCATCGGGGCCGGCGGTCACGACACCCACGGTTTCATCGCCACGCTCACGTCCTCACCCGATGTCGGGCGGGTCGACGCGGACCCGTACGGTGTCGGCCGCCTTACGGGCGCTCCGCACGCCCTGCGCGGCCCGCAGCGCGGCCGCGAGCGCGATGCCGTGTGCGCGGGGCACCCGTACGAGCGCGCGCTGCGGACCATCGGTACCGAAGGGCACCGGCCCAAGCACCTCGGCGCCCGGCGGGAGGTCGGCGACTCTCAGCAGGTCGGCGACCCCCTCCTGGGACCCGGTGAGGGCCGCGACGCGAGCGGCCGGGGGGAACCCGAGGGCGCGGCGGTCGGCGAGCTCGCGCTCCGCGTAGGTCACCGGATCCCAACGCACGAGTGCCTGAACCGGGCTCTGGGCGCCCTCGGCGAGCACGACCACCACACCACCCTCCGGCGCGGGACGGACCAGGGCAGCCGCCCCGAGCCACCGGCGCAGGGCCTCCTCGCCGGCCCGCAGGTCCGGCCGGGCCAGCAGCGCCCAGCCGTCGAGGAGCAGCGCCGCGGCATAGCCGCCGTCCGCCACGGGCTCGGCCCCCGGGGTCGAGACCACGAGACAGGGCTCGGCGCCCACCCGGCTCAGCACCTCCCCGCGTCCCGACGTGCGCACCGGAATCGCCGGGAACGCCCGCCCGAGTTCTTCGGCCGTACGCCGGGCGCCCACGACCTGCGCCCGGAAGGTGGCCGCCCTGCACTGCGGGCAGCCCCAGCCGTCCGCGGGCCGCCCACACCACAGGCAGCCGGCGACCTCCTGTTCAGGTCCCGCGGCGAGCGGCCCCGCGCAGTCCGGACAGCGCGCCGGAGCGCGGCAGCGCCCGCAGGCCAGCGCGGGGAGGTAGCCGCGGCGCGGCACCTGCACAAGGACCGGGCCGCGCAGGAGCGCCTCCCGGGCGGTGCGCCAGGCCAGCGAGGGGAGGCGGGCGGTGCGGGCC
>JBOHCZ010000332.1:0-3812 GCA_050699195.1 Streptomycetales bacterium | reverse complement strand
GCGACGTACCCGGCGCTGTGGCCGCCCTCGTCGACGGTCAACGCACCCTCCACGACGAGGGCAACAGGTTCCACTTCCTGATCACGGAGGGCGTGCTGCGCTGGCGGCTGTGTGCCGACGCGGTGATGCTCGCCCAGCTCGACCGGCTCGCCGTGCTGTCGACGCTGCGCAACGTACGCATCGGGGTCATCCCGTTCCCGGCTCGGGTCCGGGAGGTCCCGCTGCACGGCTTCACCGTCCGCGACGGGCGCGCGGTCAGCGTCGAGGGCTTCACCACTCACAGCGTCATCACCGATCCGCGGGACGTCGCCTTGTACCTGGAGATCTTCGCGCTGTTCGAGCATGCGGCGGTGTTCGACGCAGAGGCCCGCGAACTGCTCACCGAGATCGGTCACGCCTACCGGCGGTAGGGCCAGGCCGTCAGTCTGCCGGTACCGAACGGTCCGGCGCACCCAGCAACGGAACCTATTCCGGATGACTGTCAGTCATCCGGAATAGATTTGCCCCCGAGGGGCGGCGATCAGTGCCGTGACCGCCGGCCCGTTCCAGGAGGGGGCATCGCCATGTCCGACGCACCAGGGCCACCGTGGCCGGACAGTCCAGCCCACGCTCAGACTCGCGAGGCCGTCGAGCGGATGGCCGCGCAGCTGACGGCCGCGCTCCACGACGCTGGCCTTCCGAGGGTCGCCCGGCTCGTCATGGTGACGACGAGCGTGTTCGGTACGCCGCGGATCCAGCTCGTCCCGTTGCGTCTGGACGAGGTTCAGGAACTGGTCGCGACGCTTCGCATGATCACGAGACGGGCCCAGGGCGAGGCAGAGCCGTGAGGCTCCGGTCGCGGCCCTGGCGCCTTCAGCGGGCGATCCGGAGCGCGTCGAGCGTGAGATGCCAGGGGTAGCGGTCGAGGTGGTCGCTGCCGGTGCCAGGTGAGTGCAGCGGGTAGACGTCGTCTCCGTACAGCACCGTCACTCCGTAGGCGCGCAGGGCAGCGATACTGCGCCCGAACGCCGGATGCGCCGCCTGCGCGCTGTTCGTGAAGGGCAGTGCGACGAGCGGGAGTCGCCTCCCGATCGCCTCGACGACCAGTCCGAGCGCGAGTGTGTCGCTGATGCCCGCTGCCCTTTTGTTGATCGTATTGCTGGTAGCGGGAGCGACGATCATGGCATCCGCTGCCGGAAGAACATCGGGCTCGTCCGGATGCTTGTATTCGCTGCGTACGGGATGCCCGGTCCGGGCCTCCAGGGCCGGAATGTCGACGAAACTGCACGCCTGCGGGGTGGCGATCACGCATACCTGCCAGCCGTCGTCCTGGGCCATCGTGACGAGGCGCTCCACCTGACGCGCAGGCGGAGCGGATCGTCGACGGTAATGGCCGATCCTGCTGGTTGGAGTGCAGTTCCAGAGACTCCAGCAGCCCTGAGGTCGAGACGCTCACGGCGCATCGGCGCCATCGCCGACCGAGGTGGGCGCTCAGCGCGGCGCTTCCGCGCAGCGTACGCCGTCGGGCCCGACGGTGGCGCCGTGCGGGGTGCCGGGCCGCAGCTCCATGCGGTCTCCGGGCCGCAGCGTCAGGTCGCCGCCCGGGGTGTGGAAGACGATCGAGCCCCGGATGCAGTACAGCGTCTTGTGGTAGCCGTGCTCGTGCCAGCCGTAGGTGTCTCCGGGGGCGTTTCCCCATGCCTGGGCGTGCAGCCCGTCCCGGCCCATGAGGTGAAGCACCTCGTCCTCGGTGGGGGGAGTGCCCTCCGGCCACGGGACGACCACGGCGTGCTGGGTCGGCCTCATGGGAAGCGAGAGTAGCCGCAGCGCACCTCTCTCCTCGTCCGCTAAGTGAGCTATATAGCTATATGTCGTAATCACTTACCGGGGCCACCCGGAGGCTGGTACACCCGGACAGCAACAGGCACGAGACACCGGGGGTGGTCGAGCATGGCGAGCGTGGCTCCGGAACGGACGGCGGGGACGGAGACCGAGCCGACGGTCCACATTCTCTGGATCAACGCTGGTCTGAGCTGCGACGGGGACTCCGTTGCGCTCACCGCCGCGACCCAGCCCAGCATCGAGGAGATCGCGCTCGGCGGACTCCCGGGCCTGCCGAAGGTGGCGGTGCACTGGCCGTTGCTCGACTTCGAGTCCGGCCCGGAACAGGGGGCTGACTATTTCATCGAGTGGTTCCACAAGGCTGATCGGGGTGAGCTGGAGCCGTTTGTGCTGGTGGTGGAGGGCTCGATCCCGAACGAGGCGATCAAGTCTGAGGGCTATTGGTGCGGGTTCGGCAACAATCCCGAGACCGGTCAGCCGATGACGACCGGCGAGTGGCTGGACCGGCTGGCACCGAAGGCGACGGCTGTGCTCGCGGCCGGTACCTGCGCGACCTATGGCGGCATCCATGCGATGGCGGGCAACCCGACGGGAGCGATGGGGGTCCAGGACTACCTCGGCAAGGGGTGGGAGTCGAAGGCCGGGCTGCCGATCGTCAACGTGCCGGGCTGCCCGATCCAGCCGGACAACCTTTCCGAGACCATCCTCTACCTGCTCTACCAGGTCGCGGGGCACGCCCCGATGATCCCGCTCGACGAGCACCTGCGGCCGACCTGGCTGTTCGGGGCGACCGTGCACGAGGGCTGTGACCGTGCGGGGTATTACGAGCAGGGCGAGTTCGCGTCCGAGTACGGGTCGCCGAAGTGCCTGGTGAAGATCGGGTGCTGGGGGCCGGTGGTGAAGTGCAACGTGCCCAAGCGTGGGTGGATCAACGGGATCGGGGGCTGCCCGAACGTGGGTGGCATCTGCATCGCGTGCACGATGCCGGGTTTCCCCGACAAGTTCATGCCGTTCATGGACGAGCCGCCGGGCAGCCGGGTCTCGGCGACCGCCAGCGGGCTCTACGGCGGCGTGATCCGCACGTTGCGCAGCATCACCGCGCACACGGTCGACCAGGAACCCAAGTGGCGGGTCAAGGGGCGCGAGTTGACGACCGGCTACCGGCCCCCGTGGTGAAGGGCCTGCTGTGAGGGCCCAGTGAGGGCCTGCTGTGAGGGCCCAGTGAGGGCCTCCTGGCCCGACCTGACAGCGATCTGCGAGAGAGGGGCGTCCCGATGGCCACGACAGAGCAGCAGCGATCCACCCAGGAGCAGACCGGCCTCGTGGAGATGGCGTGGGATCCGATTACCCGGATCGTGGGGAGTTTGGGGATCTACGCGAAGATCGATTTCAATAATCGGACGGTGGCGGAGTGTCATTCGACGTCGTCGATTTTCCGCGGGTACTCGATTTTCATGAAGGGCAAGGACCCCAGGGACGCGCATTTCATCACCTCCCGGATCTGCGGGATCTGTGGGGACAACCACGCGACGTGTTCTGTGTACAACCAGAACATGGCCTACGGGGTGCACCCGCCGGCGCTGGGCGAGTGGATCATCAACCTCGGCGAGGCCGCGGAGTACATGTTCGACCACAACATCTTCCAGGAGAACCTGGTCGGGGTCGACTACTGCGAGAAGATGGTAAAGGAGACCAACCCGGGTGTGCTGGCGCTGGCCGAGCGTACCGAGGCCCCGCACGCGGCCGAGCACGGGTACCGCACGATCGCGGAGATCATGCGCTCGCTCAACCCGCTGGAGGGCGAGTTCTACCGGGAGGCGCTGCAGGTCTCCCGCTACACCCGCGAGATGTTCTGTTTGATGGAGGGCCGCCACGTGCACCCCTCCACCCTCTACCCCGGCGGGGTCGGCACCTCCGCGACGGTGCAGCTGTTCACCGACTATCTGACCCGGCTGATGCGGTACGTCGAGCACATGAAGAAGGTCGTGCCC
>JBOHCZ010000331.1:0-2289 GCA_050699195.1 Streptomycetales bacterium | reverse complement strand
GGCAGGGCGTGCCCCCCGGCCGGGAGGCCCTGCGACGGGACCGGCTGCTGATCGTGCCCCTCGGGCCGGGTGCCGTCGGGGACGTGCCCCCCGGGCATCGGGACGGGCGGGTTGTCCGGCAGGCCGTAGCAGCGTGGACCCCGGCTCGCGAGGTAGCGGGGCTCCTCGCCTGGCTCGTAGGGGTCGCGGGACCTGACCACTTCGATCGAGATGTGGAGCCTGCCGCCGGTGAAGGTCTCGGCGATGCGGCTGTGCTGCCTGGCCAGGCCGCCCAGCAGGCAGGGGTACTCCGGCGAGTAGCGCGCGAGCAGCGCCAGCGTCGGCTCGGAGACCTCGGCCAGCGTGATGATCCGCTCTTCGTTGGCCGACAGGAACTTCCTGGTCGTCGCGGCCACCCCCGAGGTCTGCCGGTAGAAGGCCGCGAAGTCCGCTCGCTTGTCCACCACCGTGCTGTTCGTGGTGGTGAGGTTGCGCAGCATGCGCACCAGGTCGGGCGCCGCGTCGGCATAGGTGTCCGCGAAATCCGCCATCCCGGAGATATCTGACTTGAGGAGGTCCAGGTGTGGGTTGAGCTGTTCCAGGTAGTGCTGGGTACGTACGAGGTTCGCGCCGAGCTGCTCTCCGCGCCCCGAGAGCGCCGTGGCCAGGGTCGACAACGTCGCGTTGAGCTTGGCGGGCTGCACGGTCCGCAGCAGCGGAAGGAGGTCGTCGAAGACCCGCTGCAGCTCGATCGCGACCCGGGAGCGGTCCTCGGCGATGACATCGCCGTCCTGCAGGTGCCGCGGGGACGGCCGCCCGGGGACGACGAGGTCGACGTAACGTTCGCCGAAGACGGTCTTGGGGAGCAGGCGGGCCCGTACGTTCGCCGGGATGTGCTCGACCATGTCGGGACGCAGGGCGAGCATGATCGTCGCCCCCTCGCCCGACGTGCTGACCTCCCGCACCTCACCCACGTCGAGGCCGCGCAGCTTCACGTCGGACTGCGGGAACAGCTGCGTCCCCACATGGCCGACCCGCAACGACACCTGGGCGACCGGCTCGAACGCCTTCCGGTAGACGGCCACGGACAGGCCGAGCAGCAGGGCGATCACCAGCAGGAACACCAGGCCGTAGAGCCGCAGCCGGACCGTCTGCACGAGACGCTCGACGCGGTAGTCGCGGGGTGCGGGGGAGGCGGTGGCCGTACGCCGTGACTGCGCGGGCCGCGAGATCGCCGATGCGAGCACCCCGAGGAGAGCCCGCCCGCCTGACCCTCGGGGGTTCCTGGTCTGCCTGGCCATGGCCGCTCCCGTGCCTGCGGGGATAGCACCGAGACGACCGGACGCCCAGGGTCGACCCGGAAGCTGGGCCAGCGCACCGGAAGTAGTTGGCCGAACGTAACAGGACGAGTCGGGCCAGACAATGGCCGATCCCGGACCCTGCCGCGTCGCGACCGGCGACGACCGGCGCGTTGACAGCGGGCGGAGCACCTCCTAGCGTCCTACTAGACATCTGGTCTAACAGCGGGAAGTCCTGGGCGGCACGAGTGCGACCGCAGGGAGCAGTGGTGGACGGTCATCGGGTCATCATCACCGGCGCCAGCGGGGCGCTCGGCGCGGCCACGGCGGCGGCGATGCGGGAGCGTGGCGCAGCCGTCGTGGGCCTGGATGCGGTGGTGGGCGAGGGCGTCCTCGGCTGCGACGTCACCGACGGCGACCAGGTGAAGCGCGGCGTCGGCGCCGCCGTCGAGATGCTCGGCGGCCTCGACGCCCTCGTGCACTTGGCGGGCATCGGGATCCGGGTCGACGCGGGCGCGCCGCCCGACGACACGGTGCGCCGGACGCTCGCGGTGAACCTGCTGGGCGTGTGGGGCGTCACCGCGGCCGCCCTGCCCGCCCTGCTCGACGGTGGTGGGCGCGTCGTCGTGGTGGCCTCCGGGCTGGCCTACGTCACCGTTCCGTTCTCCGCGGCGTACACGGTCTCCAAGCGTGGGGTGTCCGCCTACGCCGACGTGCTGCGCCTGGAGTACGGCCCTGCGCTCGGCGTCACGACGATCTACCCCGGCTTCGTCGACACTCCCATTCACGAGCCGTCGCGGCGGATGGGCGTGTCCATCGACGGGACCGTCCCCTCCGAGCCCGCGCACCACCTGGTACGGGCGGTGCTCCGCGCGGTCACCGCCCGGCGCGCCCCCCGCGACGTTGCGACGTCCCTGCCCACGAGGATCGCGGTGGCGCTGGGGCGGCATGCACCCAGGATCGCCGACGCGGCCGTCCGGGCGAGGTTGCGCCGCCGGCTCGCGAGCGGCCC
>JBOHCZ010000330.1:0-8299 GCA_050699195.1 Streptomycetales bacterium | reverse complement strand
CCGCGGGGACTGCGTTGAACGCGGTCGACGTGATCGCGGCCAAGCGCGCCGGCGGCGAGCTGAGCGACGAGCAGATCGACTGGGTGGTCGACGGTTACGTGCGGGGCGTCGTCGCCGAGGAGCAGATGGCCGCCCTGGCGATGGCGATCGTGCTGCGCGGCATGACCGGGCGCGAGCTGGCCCGGTGGACCGGCGCGATGGTCGCCTCCGGCGAGCGGATGGACCTTTCCGCGCTGCGCCGGCCCACGACCGACAAGCACTCCACCGGCGGTGTCGGCGACAAGATCACTCTGCCACTGACCCCGGCCGTGGTCGCGTGCGGGGCGGCGGTGCCGCAGCTGTCCGGGCGCGGGCTCGGGCACACCGGCGGCACCCTCGACAAGCTGGAGTCGATCCCGGGCTGGCGGGCCGGGCTTCCCAGAGCCGAGATGCTGCGCATCCTCACCGAGGTCGGGGGCGTGGTGTGCGCGGCAGGGCAGGAGCTCGCCCCGGCCGACCGCAAGCTCTACGCCCTGCGCGACGTGACGGCGACGGTGGAGTCGATCCCGCTGATCGCGAGTTCGATCATGAGCAAGAAGATCGCCGAGGGGACGGCCGCCCTGGTCCTCGACGTGAAGGTCGGCTCGGGGGCCTTCATGAAGACGCTGCCCGACGCACGCGCGCTGGCCGAGGCCATGGTCGGACTGGGCGCGGCGCACGGCGTCCGTACGGTCGCGCTGCTCACGGCGATGGATACCCCGCTGGGCCGTACGGCAGGCAACGCCCTCGAGGTGCGCGAGGCGGTCGAGGTGCTGGCGGGCGGCGGCCCTCCCGACGTCGTCGAGCTCGCCGTGGCACTGGGCCGCGAGATGCTTGCGGCGGCGGGGCTCGCGGGCGGCAAGGACCCCGCGGACGCCCTGCGGGACGGCTCCGCCATGGACGTGTGGCGACGCATGGTGGCGGCGCAGGGCGGCGACCCCGGTGCCCGGCTGCCGGCGGCACGCGAGACCCAGGTCGTCCCCGCGCCCGCCACCGGGGTACTCGTGGGGCTCGACGCCCATGCCGTGGGGGTGGCCGCATGGCGGCTCGGCGCCGGACGGGCCCGTAAGGAGGACTCGGTCTCGCCCGCGGCGGGCGTGGAAATGCTCGCGAAGCCCGGCGAGCGGGTACGCGAGGGCCAGCCGCTGCTGACCCTCCATACCGACGAGCCCGGCCGGTTCGGGGGGGCCCATGACGCGCTGGAAGGCGCGATCGGCGTCTCCGCCGACGCCTCGACCGTCAGCGGGGCCGACGGTGGGGAGCCTGCCGCCTCCGGGACGCCCCTGGTCCGCGGCCGGGTGGCAGACTGACCGGCTGCCAGGCCGGTCTCGGCGCTGCGGCGTTGCACGAGGACAGGCCTGGCGCCGCCGCGTAGCCTGCTGGCTACACTGGGCAGCCGGCGAGTCGCCTGTGCACCAGCGCCTCCGGCCATGAGCCGTCTACTCCGGGGGGAGACGCCATCGACATGGACAGGAACAGCCCGTTCGTGGACCGGCCGGTTCAGATCGCGCTGTTCGAGTCCCTCCTTCCGCGCCTCGAACGCCCTCCCGCCCCCCCTCCGATCCTGCTGTTCACCGGGCCGGGCGGTGCCGGCAAGACCCGGCTCCTCGACTACCTCTACGCGCGGGCCAAGGAGCCGCTGACCTGCGCCCGGGTTCGAGTGGACCCCGATGGGGGCGCCGCGTCGCTGCTGGACGTGCTGAACGCCGTCCAGGAGGAGCTGGCCTCCGACCGCCACCCGCAGTGCGGGCCGATCGCGTTCCCCCGCTACGAGCTGGGCCGCTGGATTCGCGACATCGCGCCCGAACTGGGGCCGCACCCCGACGTTGTCGACATCGAGTCGCATCTGCGGACCCTGCTCAACCGGCGCTACCGGGCGCCACGCGACGCCGGCCAGGCGGCCCAGAACAACCTGGTGGTGCTCGTCCAGTGGATCGTCGAGCTGTTGCTGCCCGCCCTGCTCACCAAGCCGTCGGTGATCCGGCGGCTGCTGTGGGGACGTCACCGCGAGACCGGCTTCGTCTGGTTCGAACGCCACCAGCGTGACATCGACCTGCCGGAGAACCGTCGTTTCGACGACGTGATACGCAGGGTGTGCGCTCTGCTCGCATCCAGCGGCTCGGAGATCGCCGACGAGTCGGCCACCGTCGACAGGCTGCTGATCCGGGCGTTCCTCGACGATCTGCGGGCGTCCTACGACCCGGCCCTGACGCGCGGGGCTCGGCTGCGTACGACGCCCTGCGCCGTCCTCATCGACGACATCGACCGGCTTCCCGACGGGCAGGGTCTCGCGCTGCTCGCGCTGCTCGCCGAGCAGCGGGCGGGCACCGACGACCACGATCCGCTGCTGCTCGCCGTGACCAGCCAGGGCTCCGCCGCTTCCGGCGACGCGGGCAGCCTCTCCCCGGCTCCCCGATTCCTCCGCCCGGTGGAGGTGGCGCCGTTCACCCGCGACCAGACCCGGCTGCTCGTGACCGGCCCGGGGCTGCCCGACGAGGCGCGGGCGACCCTCGCCGAGGAGGTCTTCCACGCCACCCACGGCCATCCGCTGGCGGTTCAGCTCGCCGTCCAGGCGCTGCGTGACCGCCGCCCCGGCACACCTCGCATGGCGCTGCGCCGGCTGCTGGCCGAGCCGGTCCCCTCCGGTGTGCCCGACGCCCTGGAGGGCGACACGATCGAGGGCTACCTGCTGCGCCGCTTCTGCCAACCGGTCGAGGGCAGGCTCGATCGGCGGCGCCTCGCGGCCTGCGCGGCGCCGCGAAGGCTGGACGTCCCCACCGTGCGGGTGGCCCTCGGCCTCCCCGACGACGACACCGGATGGTCCAGCGCCAGCGAGGTGTGGGACGAGCTCGCCGGGTGCGCGTTCGCCGAACTCGGCGACCCGGACGACCCGAGCGGGTGGCTCGTCCTGCACCCGCTGCTGCGCGACCTGCTCGCCCGTGAGCTGGCCACCCACGAGGGCACCGAGCGGCTGGACTACGCCGCGGTGCACGGCCGGCTCGCCGGGTACTTCTGGGCCCGCGCCGACCGCCACCCCGAGGCCGCCGTCGAGCACTTCTACCACCGGCTCGCGCTCGACGACGTGCAGCCGGTGGTGCAGTGGCTGCGCGGGCTCCTCGACGGGGGCCACCCGATCTGGCCGGACGCCGTCGTCGCGGTGGCGGGGGCGCCGTGGCCGGCCGTGCCCGACGGGGGCGGGCTGTCCGAGGTGCGTTCCCGGATCCGCGTGCTGGCGCTGCGGCGCGCCGGAGCGCTCGTGCCGCTGCTCGATTCCACGCGGATGCTGTATTCCCCGACGTCGGACGTGCCGTGGACGGCACACGTGCTCGACGAGGCCAGGGCCGCACTGCGTGCGATCGGCGAGGAGGAGGCGGCGGAGCAGTTGGGTGGCGCGGCCTCGAGCCCGCCCCGCCTGGCCCTCCGCAAAGACGAGGGTGCGCCGTTCCACTGCCCGAGCCGCCGCTCGTACCGGAGCGCCCGCCGCGTCGCCGCCACCGTCACGATGCTGCTCGTCCTGCTCGGCTACCTGACGCTCTACCAGTCCTATGCCACAGAGACCTGCGGGGCGGCCGGAGTCACGGCGGCCCCCGAGGTGCTCGCCGACCGGTTCGCAGGCGACGGTGTCTACGTGCGGCACGCCGGGGCGCGCAGTCGCGGGCCGTGCATCGGGGTCACGGGCGGCGGGTTCGTCTTCGACCCGCAGACCCGTTCGGTGCAGGAAGCGATCGCCGCTGAGAACCGCTGGGTCGACAGGCAGCACGAGAAGAACGTGCGCCCTTACGTCACGGCGGTGGTGGCGGCGCCCCTGACGCCCGAGCGAGCAGGCGTGCTGGGCGACGCCACGGCTGGGCGGAACACGCTCGAGGGCGTGTATCTCGCCCAGCATCGCTACAACCAGGCCGGCTACGTGCCCATGCTGCGGGTGCTCGTCGCCAACGTCGGGGCGGAGGCGGCGTACGCGGCGCCGACCGGGCGCCAGATCGTGCAGACGGCCCGCAAGGATGAGTCCGTCGTGGCGGTGCTCGGCCTGGCCGAGAGCCGCGACACCACACTGCGGGCGGTCGACATCCTGAGCCGCGCACGCCTGCCGATGGTCGCCTCGGCCGCGGCGAGCGACCGCTTCGAGGACACCTCCGACTACTATTTCCGGGTCGGCGTGCCCAACCGCCGCCAGGCCGAGATCGCCGCGGCCTACGCCCGGCAGACCCTGGACGCCCGCCAGGCCGCCGTCATCTACGACCGGCACGACCCGTTCAGTCGGAACCTTGCGACCGACTTCCTCGGCGCCTTCCGTGACGACCGGCACGAGATCATCCTGCCCGATACGTCATACAACGCCCGGCATGCCGACGTCGCCAACGAGCTGCTCGACCTCGCCAGCCGAGCCTGCCGGTTCGAGCCCGACCTGGTGTACTTCGCCGGGCGCGACAGCCAGGCCGCCATGCTGCTCGGCGGGATGCGCGAGGCGCAGTGCGCCCCCTCGGTCACGCTCATGGGAGGCGATGCTCTCGGGCGGCTGGAGGCGGCACCCTCACCCGCGCCGTCGGGCCAGCTACACCGCCCGGTGTACTACACGGCCCAGGCGTCACCCGCCGTGTGGCGAGAGGGTCGCGAACCGCTCTTCTACGACGAGTACTACTCCTATCTCGCTGACACCGAGGGGGTGGGCGGGCCGGCGGGGGACGCCCGGCCGCCGGACGGGCACACCATCCTGGCCTACGACGCCACGCAGGTTCTGACCCAGGCGCTGACCCATCTCGGGGATGGGGCCGCCGACCGCTTCACCGTCTGGCGGCAGATCGGGCTCACGACGGGGTTCCGCCAGCTGTCCGGGGTCGGCGGCGTGGTCGACTTCGGGCTGGACGCCGACACGGACACCGCCGACAAGGCCGCCGTCCTGCTGCGCCTGGAGGCGGTCGGGGAGCCCGCCACCCTCGTGGGCACCTGCGGCGCGGTCAGCCCGATTCCGGCGATGGTCAGCCCGCCGCAGGATCCGCTGCCGTGCCCGTAGGCTGGCGTCGTGATCACTGGTGCTAAGGACCTCCGTGGCCGGGTCAGCGAGCGGGTTGGCGGGCGGGTCGCCGAACGGGTCGGCGAGGTCGCAAGCAGCCGCATCCCCCCGCTCATCCTCGAGCTGGACCTGACCGAGGAGCTGGTCGAGGGGCCGCCGCAGGACGCGGTGAGCGCCGCCCTCCGCTACCGCAAGGCGCGTCTGCAGGACGTCCTGCAGCGGCTGCGCCGGGCCGGGGCCGATCCGCGGGTCCGCGCCCTGGTTGCGAGGGTCGGCCGGTCGGCCATCGGGATGGCCCAGGTTCAGGAGCTGCGCGACGCCGTCCTGGCGTTCCGCAGCACCGGCAAGCCGGCCGTGGCCTGGGCGGAGACGTTCGGGGAGTTCGCGCCCGGCACCCTGCCGTACTACTTGGCCACCGCGTTCGACCAGATCTTCCTCCAGCCCTCGGGCGACGTGGGGCTGATGGGCGTCTCCGTCGAGGCGCGGTTCCTCCGGGACGCGCTCGGCAAGGCCGGGATCCAGCCTGAGATCGAGCAGCGGCACGAGTACAAGAACGCCGCGAACATGTTCCGGGAGCCCGGGTTCACGTCCGCGCACCGGGAGGCCAGCTCCCGGATCGCCGCCTCGGCCGCGGAGCAGGTCGTGAGCGCCGTCGCGGCCGGTCGGGGGTTGGGCGAGGACGACGTGCGCCGGCTCATGGACAGCGGCCCGCTGTTCGCGAAGGAGGCCCTCGACGCAGGTCTTGTCGACGGGCTGGCCTACCGGGACCAGGTGTACTCCGCGGTCCGCCGCCGGGTGGGTGTGCCGGCGCGGCTGCGGTACGTGAGCCGTTACCGGGCGCCCCTGCCGCGCAGGGTGTCCCACCGCGTGATGCACCGCCCCGTCGGTACGGTCGCGGTGATCCACGGGCACGGCGCCATCCGGCAGGGCCGGGGAGGCCGGGGCCTGCTGGGCGCGTCGATAGGTTCGGACATCGTGACCGCGGCCTTCCGCGCGGCGGTCCGCGACGAGCGGGTGCGGGCGATCGTGTTTCGGGTGGACAGCCCAGGGGGCTCCTACGTCGCGTCGGACGCCATCTGGCGCGCTGTCGTACGGGCCAGGGCGGCGGGCAGGCCCGTCGTCGTGTCGATGGGTAACTTCGCGGCCTCGGGCGGCTACTTCGTCTCGGCCCCCGCTGATCTCATCGTGGCCGAGCCGGGCACGCTGACGGGCTCCATCGGCGTCGTCGGCGGCAAGGGGGTGACCAGCGGGCTACTGGACAAGCTCGGCATCGGTCACGACGCGGTCGCCGAAGGCCGGCACGCGCTGATGTTCTCGACCGCGCGGGCCTTCAGCGACAGCGAGTGGGACCGCGTCAACGCCTGGCTCGACCGGGTCTACGACGACTTCGTCGGCAAGGTGGCGGCCGGCCGTCTGATGAGCCGTGAGCGGGTGCACGAGCTCGCCCGGGGGCGGGTCTGGACCGGCGCGGACGCACATGCCCAGGGTCTGGTGGACGAGCTCGGCGGGGTCGAGCGTGCGGTCGAGCTGGCCCGGGTACGTGCCGGCGTTCCGGAAGCGGCCGAGATCACGCTGCGTACCTACCCGAAGCCCTCGCCGGTCGAGCGCATCCGCCCCCCGGCGTCGAGCGAGGACGTGGCGGCGTTGAGTGCACTCCGTGAGGCGTGGGGCCCGGTCGCTGCGCAGGCCGCGCGCCTCGGCCTGCCTGCGGCGGGCCCGCTCGTGATGCCAGTGGCGTACGAGATCACCTGAGTCTCAGGACGGTGCCGAGGGGTCGTTATGACTCATTGTGATGCGGGTGATCAGGCGCCAAACGTCGGTGGGGGTCAGCGGCCACGCGACGAGGACGCCCAGATCGTCGGGGCGCAGGTACCAGAACCCACCGTCCGCGTCGAGCACCTCGATAGTGCTGGTAAGCCCCAGCCCATCCTCAGTCACGTGGAAGGTGGTCCGCAGGCTCCACCGGCGCCGCTCCTCGGCGAACATCCCGTCCTCGTACGGTGCGGGCGTGGAGTGCTTGTTCCCGGGCCTGGGTTCGAGATCCACCAGTTTCGCGAGGGCCTCCGGCACCAGGTAGTAGTCCAGGTAGGTCAGGGGGCGCAGGCCTTCGCTGTCGGCGGGCAGCAGGAGTGCCGCAGTTGCGGGGTTGGCCCAACCGCGCATCGTCTTGCCGGAGTAGGACAGCTCGAGGCTGCACAACGGGTCGTGGATCACCTCCAACGGCTCGTCCAACGTCCGGTGGACCCGTCCGCGACGCCCGAGCGCCCCGCACGCCTTGAGCAGGTCGAGTTGCTCTGACATGCGCTTTGCGGCGTCACGGCTCGGCCGGTCGGGCCCAGTGCTGGCGAGCAGGGCGGTGAAGGTCTCCTCGGCAAGGCGCAGCTGGCCGGTGGACTCGTCGAACTCCGGTGTGGGTGTCACCCCAGTGCTCCTCCGATCCGAAGGCCTTCGGCGACGGCTCTGGTAATGGTGTAGAGGGAGTCGTACTCACCAACAGACGTGGAGAACGACAGCACGTACCCTGCTTCGCCAGCCGAGACCAGCCACGGTTCGAGGTTCACGCCTCCTGACGCGTGCCGGTAGTGCGTCAGGACGCGGCGGGCCTGGTGGCCCTCAATCCGGGTGTCCTCGACGTCGATCACCCGCACGTGGTCGAGCGCCTGCTGCAGATTCTGCAGCGACGTCGTCACCCACCGCTCGAATGACTCGTCCGGGTCTCGAGGCTCGACGGTGACGACCAGGTTAGGGACGAACACGCCCGGGTCAGGCTCCGGCCCGGAGGCGACCAGCGCGCAGTCGGGCACGTCCTCCGTGGGTTTCCAGTCATCCGGCAGTGGTAGTTCGAAGCCGAACGTGGAGTGTCGGACGGTCCGCCAGGAGACTTTGGGGAGCCGCGCCCCGAACTCAGTCATGATATCCACGCCTATTTGTCCTTGTGCTCGAAGGGAGCGCACCGGCGCTCGATTTCTTCGACGAGTCGCCGTGCAGCGCTGGACTGCAAGACCCAGGGCCCAACATCCGTGTCCACCTGCACGCGGGGGACCGGTCCGATCAGGAACAACGCCAGCTGGTCACTGCTCACGTTGGGCACCGCGGGACTCAAACGCGCCCCCCGAACTCAATCTCGGGATTCATGCTGGTCGTCCTCGCGGTCGAAGGGGGCGAGGGAGTCGAGCCGCTCGTTCTGGCCAGGACGACCAGCCTGAGCGTCGGGCTCCGGCGTGAGCAGTTCGCTTCGCCCGCCGGTGGTGTGAACGTAGCGGCGTTCGA
>JBOHCZ010000329.1:0-2984 GCA_050699195.1 Streptomycetales bacterium | reverse complement strand
AGTCGAAGTTCGACAACAAGTACGGCTGCCGCCACTCGCTGATCGACGGCATCAACCGTGCCACCGACGTCCTCATCGGCGGCAAGGTCGCCGTGGTCTGCGGGTACGGCGACGTCGGCAAGGGGTGTGCGGAGTCCCTCCGCGGCCAGGGTGCCCGCGTGATCATCACCGAGATCGACCCGATCTGCGCCCTGCAGGCCGCGATGGACGGCTACCAGGTCGCCCCAATCGAGGACTTCGTCGACACCGCCGACATCTTCGTCACCGCCACGGGCAACCGCGACGTCATCACGGCCGAGCACATGGGGCGGATGAAGCACCAGGCGATCGTCGGCAACATCGGCCACTTCGACAACGAGATCGGGATGGCCGACCTGGCCAGAGACCCCGGCGTGCGCCGCGAGAACGTCAAGCCGCAGGTCGACGAGTGGGTCTTCGCTGACGGCCACTCGGTGATCGTGCTCTCGGAGGGCCGCCTCCTCAACCTGGGCAACGCGACGGGGCACCCGAGTTTCGTGATGTCCAACTCGTTCAGCAACCAGGTGATCGCCCAGATCGAGCTGTTCACCAAGACCGCGGACTATCCGCTGGGGGTTCACACCCTGCCCAAGCACCTCGACGAGCAGGTCGCCCGTCTGCACCTCGGTGCCCTCGGCGTCCGGCTCACCCAGCTGCGCCCCGACCAGGCGGCCTACATCGGCGTCCCGGTCGAAGGCCCGTACAAGTCCGACCACTACCGCTACTGAGCCGTCCGCGGCCGGCACTCCGCCACCTACGCTGGTGGCCGGGGCCGGCCCGCGCT
The DNA here is from genome assembly GCA_050699195.1 of Streptomycetales bacterium. Classification (GTDB taxonomy): domain Bacteria; phylum Actinomycetota; class Actinomycetes; order JBOHCZ01; family JBOHCZ01; genus JBOHCZ01. The sequence continues at coordinate 2,182 of JBOHCZ010000329.1, read as the reverse complement.
CGGCGGGGGCGCCCGTAAGGGTGGGCGGCCGCGCCTCAGGTGACCCTGCCTCAGGTGACCGAGGCAGACCGGACGGGGAGGCTGGAAGAGGCCGTGGTGAGCGATCTCCCGGGGCATGACATCGCGGACGCGTCCTCCGCCGAACTCGGCGAGAAGCGGGTCGAGTGGGCGGATCGGGCGATGCCGGTCCTGCGGCAGATCCGCGCCCGATTTGCGCGGACCCGCCCGTTCGCCGGGGTCAACGTCGCGGCGTGCCTGCACGTCACCCCCGAGACGGCCAACCTGATGCGCACGCTGGAGGCCGGCGGTGCGCGGATCGCGCTGTGCGCGTCCAACCCCCTGTCGACGCAGGACGACACCGCGGCCGCGCTCGTCCACAGCTACCGGGTGGGGGTGTTCGCCCGCAGCGGCGTCGACCGCGAGGGGTATTACGCGCACATCGACGCCGCCCTCGACATCGCGCCCGACATCGTCCTCGACGACGGCTGTGACCTGGTCAACACCCTCCACACGGCCCGCCAGGAGCTGCTCGACCGGGTCAGGGGAGGGTGTGAGGAGACGACGACCGGGGTGATCCGGCTGAAGCAGATGGCGATCGACGACGCGCTGCTCTTCCCCATGGTCGCGGTCAACGACACCGACACCAAGCGGTTGTTCGACAACCGGTACGGCACCGGCCAGTCTACGCTGGACGCGCTGTTCCGCGCCACCAACACCCTGCTCGCAGGCAAGACCGTCGTCGTCGCCGGTTTCGGCTTCTGCGGCAAGGGTCTTTCCGAGCGCGCGAAGGGCATGGGCGCAAGCGTCGTCGTCACCGAGGTCGACCCGACCAAGGCGCTGGACGCGACCATGCAGGGTTACCGGGTGCTGCCGATGGCGGAGGCCGCCACGATCGGCGACGTGTTCCTGACCGCCACAGGCAACCGAGGGGTGGTACGCCGCGAGCACTTCGCATGCATGAAGGACGGCGTGATCCTCGGCAACTCGGGCCACTTCGACGTCGAGATCGACATCGCCGCCCTCGAAGACCTCGCGGTGGCGAAGAACGTCAGGGTCCGCCCGCACACCGACGAGTACGTGACGGCCGACGGCCGGCGGCTGATGCTCATCGCCGAGGGGCGGCTGGTGAACCTGGGCGCCGCCGAGGGTCATCCCGCCGCGGTGATGGACATGTCGTTCGCCGACCAGGCGCTGGCCGCCGAGTGGCTCTGCGCCCACCACCATCAGCTGGAGCCCGGCGTCTACCAGGTGCCGATCGAGATCGACCGGGAGGTCGCGCGACTCAAGCTGGCGGCGATGGGTGTCTGCATCGACACCCTCACCCCGGACCAGGAGGAGTACCTCACCTCCTGGCGACACGGGTCCTGACCGGGTTCCTGATCGGATCCTGGCCGGGCATGCCGAAGGGGCTCTACAGCCACCACGGGGGCGACGGGGAGGTGGTGGCGTACGAACGGTTCTCCTGCGCGCCCGGCCCCGAGGGATGGCGCTACGCCGCGGAGGTCCGCGACGCCTCCGACTCGGCGCGCATCGGCTCGGTCGACGTCACGGTCGACCGCCGGTGGCGACCTGTGCGGGTCGAGGTCGGCGGCGGTGGCTGGGTCGTGCGCGGCGGCCTGGCGGGCGCCGCGCTGATGTGGGTGCGGACCGGCCCGTCCGGCGCGGGGGCGCACGAGGGGTCGGCCCGCGCGGCGGGCTTCTCGGGGCGTTCACCGGCGTTCTCCGTGGTCACGGCCCGGTTGCTCGGGCTCTCCGTCGGCGACGTGGCCGACGTACGCCTCGTCACGCTCACGGAGCCGGTTCTCGCGCCGCGCACGGCCGACGAGAGGTGGCGGCTCGTGGAGGTCACGCCTCACGAGACCGCGACGCGGCCGCTGCCGGTCGAGCACCTGGAGGCGATCGACCTCGAAACCGGGGAGACCCGGCAGGTGCACCTGGCCGGCGATGTCGTACTCGCCGCCCCCGGCGTGGCGCTCGAAGAGCTGGGCAGCCCGCCCACGCTGGCCTGAGCTCGGGTGGGACGCCTCGGGCGATTTACGCGGGTGGGCGGCGGCTGCGCGACCCCGGCTAGTCGGGAGGCGCGAACCCGCCTGGGGTGGGCCGTGCGCGCTCCTGCGCGGCGGGCTGCCCGTTCGGGTGTCCTGGCGGCTGGCCCCGGTCGGTGGGCGCCGCGGCCTCGGTC
>JBOHCZ010000328.1:0-4660 GCA_050699195.1 Streptomycetales bacterium | reverse complement strand
GTGCACCGCCATGCCCGCGACGCCGGGCCTCGGCGCGCGCCGCAGCGAGCGCCGACCTGGCCAGGTCGACACCCGACGCCTCCTGCTCGTCCGTGCGACTGGCCTCGCGGCCGTCGTCGCGGTCGCGTTCCCCGGGGTCACGGTCCCGGGCACGGCCGGGCTCAGCGGACATGCCTGACCTCCCCCTCGGCGACGTCGAATTGAGCGCCGCCGAGCTCCACAGGCACGTCCTCGGGTACGGCGGCCGTCACGAGAACCTGCTCTGCACCGGCCACCAGGCCCGCGAGACGCGCGCGCCGGCCGCCGTCGAGCTCCGCGAACACGTCGTCGAGCACGAGCACGGGCTCGCCGCCGTCGGCACACAGCAGGTCGTACGCGGCGAGGCGCAACGCGAGCGCGTACGACCAGGACTCGCCGTGACTCGCGTACCCGCGCGCCGGCATTGCGCCGAGCCGGAGCGCCAGGTCGTCACGGTGCGGGCCGACGAGGGAGACACCGCGCTCGAGCTCCTGGCGGCGCGCGGCGGACAGCGCGGCGAGCATCGCCTCGGCGAGCACCGCACGGTCGGGCGTCAGGGGCGGGTCGAGGCCGAGAGAGCTCCGGTAGTCGAGTGCCACATCCCCCACGCCCTGGGCTACCGCGTCGTACGCCTTGGCGACGAGGGGACGCAGTTCCTCGACGAGCCCGACCCGGGCCGCGATCAGCTCCGCCCCCACGCGCGCCAGCTGGGAGTCCCACACGTCGAGGGTGCGAACGTCACCGCCGCCGGATCGCACCGCTGACCGAACCGCCGGGCCAGCGGACTTGAGCAGTGCGTTGCGCTGCTTGAGCACCCGGTCGTAGTCCGCCCGCACCCCGGCGAACCGCGGAGCGCGTGCCACCAGAAGCGCATCGAGGAAGGCGCGCCGCTCGCTCGGGTCGCCCTTCACGAGCGCCAGGTCCTCGGGGGCGAACAGCACCGTCCGCAGGATGCCCAGCACCTCGCGGGCCCGCGGCACCGGGGCGCGGTTGATACGGGCCCGGTTGGACCTGCCGGGCGAGATCTCGATCTCGAGAAGCGTCGACCGCCCGTCCCGTACGACGTTCTCGCGGACGACCGCTCGCCCGGCGCCGAGCCGGACCAGCGGAGCGTCGGCGCCGACGCGGTGGCTGGCCAGCGTCGCCCCGTAGACCACCGCCTCGACGAGGTTGGTCTTGCCCTGACCGTTGGCACCGACGAACGCGGTGACCCCGGCCCCCAGGGCCAGATCGAGACCGGCGAACGACCGAAAGTCGGTCAGCGACAGCCGCGAGACGTACATGGTCGCTCAGCCGGACTCGTCGCCCGGAGCCCGCAGGGCATGCCCACCGAACTGGTTGCGCAGGGCGGCGACGGCCTTCATGGCGGGGGAGTCGTCCTGCCTGGACGCGAACCTGGCGAACAGCGCGGCACTGATCACAGGGAGCGGGACGGCATGGTCGATCGCCGCCTCGACGGTCCACCGGCCCTCACCTGAGTCCTCGGCGTAGCCGCGGATCTCGGAGAGGTCGGCGTCCTCGTCGAGGGCCTGCGCGAGAAGGTCGAGCAGCCACGACCGGATGACCGTGCCGCTTCGCCAGCTGTCGACGATCGCGGGTACGTCCGTGACCAGGTCCGAGGCGGCCAGCAGCTCGTACCCCTCGGCGTAGGCCTGCATCAGGCCGTACTCGACGCCGTTGTGCACCATCTTGGCGAAGTGACCCGCACCGACCGGCCCGGCGTGGACGAAGCCGTACATCCCCTCGGGCTTGAGGGCGTCGAAGGCCGGCTGCACCCGTGCGACATGCTCGGGGCTCCCGCCGACCATGAGCGCGTACCCGTTCTCGAGCCCCCAGACGCCTCCGCTGACCCCCGCGTCCACGAAACCGATCCCCCGGCGCGCGAGCTGATCGGCGTGCTCCCGGTCGTCGGTGTAGCGCGAGTTGCCGCCGTCGACCACGACGTCGCCCGCCCCGAGCAGCCCGGCGAGCTGCCTGATCGTCTCGCGGGTGACATCGCCGGCCGGGACCATCACCCAGACCACGCGCGGTGGGGTGAGCTTCCCGGTGAGCTCAATCAGGCTGGGCGTGTCGCTGCGTGCGGGGTCGCGGTCGTAGCCCAGCACGGCGTGTCCCGCCCGGCGGAGCCGCTCGCGCATGCTGCCGCCCATCCTGCCCAGACCGACGAGTCCGATCTCCATCAGCTGTCCTCACTGTGCGGACACGAGCAACGGGCACCCACCTCACCCGGTCAGGCGTACGGGCATCAGCAGGTAGCGGTAGTCATCGCTGGCCCCGGCCTCGGGCTCAGCCCTGCCGGTGATGACCGCGGGCTTGGTAGGGGTCGTGAAGGCCAGCTGGACCAGCGGAGCGTCGATCGCGCCCAGCCCGTCCAGCAGGAACGAAGGATTGAACGCGATGGCGATGTCGTCACCCTCGATCGTCGCATCGAGGACCTCGGACGCCTGGGCCTCGTCGCCGGACCCCGCCTCGAGCACCACCTCGCCGGCCGAGAACGACAGCCGTACCGGGGTGTTGCGCTCAGCGACGAGGGCGACACGCTTCACCGCCTCGGCGAACCCGGCGGCCTCGACCGTGGCGGTCGACGAGGACTCGCTGGGCAGCAGCGCACGGTACTTCGGGAACTCGCCCTCGAGCAGTCGCGTCGTGGTCCGGCGCCCGCCCGCCTCGAAACCGACGAGTCCCTCACCGGTGACGCCGGTGGCCAGCGCCAACGTGACGTCGGACTCCGCGGAGAACGCCTTGGCCGTGTCCGCGAGCGTGCGCGCGGGGACCAGCGCGATCGCGGACGTGTCGGACTGCTCGGGCTTCCAGCTCAGCTCGCGGACCGCCAGCCGGTAACGGTCGGTCGCCGCCAGGGTCAAGGAATCGGACTCTATCTCGACCCGGACTCCGGTCAGGACGGGCAGGGTGTCGTCGCGGCCCGCCGCCACGGCCACCTGGCTCACGGCCGCCGCGAAGGTGTCGCTCGCCACCGTCCCCGATGAGGCCGGCATGTCGGGCAGGGAGGGGTAGTCCTCGACGGGCATCGTGAGCAGGGTGAACCGGGTGTTACCACAGGTGACGCCGACCTTGGTCCCGTCGGTCGACACCTCCACGGGGCGGTTGGGCAGGCTCCTCGAGATGTCCGCGAGCAGGCGCCCCGACACGAGCGCGGTGCCACCGTCCACGACATCGGCGTCGACACCGGCGCGCGCCGAGACCTCGTAATCGAAGCTCGACAACGTCAGCCCGGACGTGGACGCCTCCAGCATCAGCCCGGCGAGCACCGGCACCGGCGGCCGGACCGGCAGACCTCGCGCGGTCCATGCGACCGCCTCGGCGAGAATGTCGCGCTCGACCCGGAACTTCACCGGACACCGCCTCCTGACGTCGTGGACCCCGCAGCTCCGCACGGCCGGGGTGGTCACCGTTCGGTCCCAGTGTTGCGCACTCGAAGGCCTGTGTGGGATCAGAGGGCGTCATCGTCACGGCCTGGTCCCGAGTCACTGTCAGGCCAGCCCCCTGTGATGAGGGTTCTCTCCTTTTCTCTCCTCAGTCGTAGTCATAGGGGGTGTGGATGCTGGGGACAACCTCCATCGAGGCAGGTGGGTGCGTATTTACTGCCCACAGCGGCTGTGCGCGAGACCCGTACGAGCTGGGGACGGCCTGGGGACGAGCCCGGCCCTTTCCACAGCCGTCCCCAGCGGGTCGGGGGTTTTCCCGGTGCCGTCCCCAGGCCTTTCCCCATGTTGTGCACAGGCTGGCGGGTGACCTGCTGGGACTAGTTATCCACGGACGTGTGAACGCGGAGCGCGGCATGTCCCCAGGCTGTGGACGTACCGGCAGGCTGTCCACAGCCAAAGGAGTCATGCTGTGGACAGCCTGCCGGCGGGTGCGGACCGGGCGCGTCGGGTGGTCTACCGCGCCTGCGACTTGATGCGGTTGGTCAGCTCGGTGACCTGGTTGTAGATCGAGCGCCGCTCCGCCATCAGGGATCGGATCTTGCGATCGGCGTGCATCACCGTTGTGTGGTCGCGACCACCGAACTGCTGGCCGATCTTGGGGAGCGAGAGGTCGGTCAGCTCCCGGCAGAGGTACATGGCGATCTGCCGCGCGGTCACGAGCACCCGCGAGCGGGAGGAGCCGCAGAGATCCTCCATGGACAGCCCGAAGTAGGTGGCGGTCGCAGCCATGATGGTCGCAGCGGTGATCTCCGGCCCTGAGCTCGCCGGGATGAGGTCCTTGAGGACGATCTCCGCCAGGCCCAGATCGACCTGCTGGCGGTTGAGGCTTGCGAACGCGGTGACGCGGATGAGGGCGCCCTCGAGCTCGCGGATGTTCGTGGAGATCTTGCTGGCGATGTACTCGAGCACCTCCGGCGGTGCCTCGAGCCGTTCCTGCGCGGCCTTCTTCCTGAGGATGGCGATGCGGGTCTCTAGCTCCGGGGGCTGGACGTCGGTGATCAGTCCCCACTCGAACCGGTTCCGCAGCCGGTCTTCGAGGGTGACGAGCTGCTTCGGCGCACGGTCGCTCGAGATGACGATCTGCTTGTTCGCGTTGTGGAGGGTGTTGAAGGTGTGGAAGAACTCCTCCTGGGTCTGCTCCTTGTTCTCCAGGAACTGGATGTCGTCGACGAGGAGGATGTCCACGTCCCGGTAGC
>JBOHCZ010000327.1:0-10889 GCA_050699195.1 Streptomycetales bacterium | reverse complement strand
GCGCGGGGAGCGGCGCCGCCGCCGGCGCTCGTGCTGCTGGCGATCGTCAGCGTGCAGGTGGGCGCGGCCCTGGCCAAGCAGCTCTTCCCGGTTGCCGGCCCGGGCGGCGTGGTGGCGATGCGGCTGGTCTTCGCGGCGCTGTTGCTCCTGGCGCTTTGGCGCCCCACCCTCCGGTTCCGGGGTCGCGCCGGGCGGCGCGGCCTGCTTGCCATCCTGGCGTTCGGCACGGTGACGGCCGCGATGAACATCTCGATCTACGAGTCGTTCTCCCGCATCCCGCTCGGCATCGCCGTGACGATCGAGTTCCTCGGCCCCCTCGCGGTCGCACTCTTCGGGTCGCGCCGCCCGCTCGACGTGGCCTGGGCGGTGCTCGCCGCGGCGGGTGTCCTGCTGCTCACCGGGGGCCGCGGCGACGGCGGCGTCGAGCCCCTGGGAGTGCTCTTCGCGCTGTGCGCCGCGGCCTGCTGGGCCGCGTACATCCTGCTCAGTGCCGTGGTCGGGAGCCGTACCCAGGGAGGGGGTGGGTTGGCGCTCGCCATGGTGTGGGGAGCCCTGCTCGTCGCCCCGTTCGGTGCCGCCGACGCGGGCGTGAAGCTGCTCGATCCTCCCGTACTGCTGGTCGGGCTCGTGGTCGCGCTGTTGTCGTCGGTGGTGCCCTACTCCCTCGAGCTCGAGGCGCTGCGCCGCATCCCGCCACGGGTCTTCGGCGTCCTGATGAGCCTCGAGCCCGCCGTGGCCGCTGTGGCGGGTCTTGTGATCCTCGGCGAGTACCTCGGTGCGGTCCAGTGGCTCGCGATCGCGTGCGTGGTGGTGGCCTCGGCCGGCGCCACCCGGTGGTGAGCTGCGCCCTTCCTGTGTACGTGGGCCGCACCGCCCGCCCGGTCCGAACCGGCGGAGGTTGGACCTTTCCGCGGGCGACTGGCGACGGTATGTTGTATGTGGCCCCCGCTCCCCCCGTGGCGGGGGCCGCCGTTTCCCCGATACCGGCCGCCCGGGCAGCCGGCGGGCTTCCCGGCGGAGGGGCCCGCGTCTTAGGCTCGGTCTCACCAGAACGCGGGGGCGCATCGCCCCGCCCGAGTGCTGGGGGGACGGGGTGGAGAACGGGGATCACTTCTGCTTCTTCCGCGTAGCCGCGGCGGGGGACCGCGAGATCGCAGGTCACCGCCCGGGCGGGGACGCGATCGGCGGGGCGCGACGGCGAGGTGACGATCCGGGCGGGGGACGATGGTGGATAGCCTCGACGCACCCGGCGGGCCGCCGGGCCGCCGGCTGATACACCAGGCGCTGCTGTACTCCTCGGACGAGGAGTACGTGGCGGCGACGGCCGGATTCGCCCGTGACGGTCTGCGGGAAGGTGACCGGGTCCTCGTTGCCGCGACGCCTTCCAACATCGCCTTGCTGCGCGACGAGCTGGGCTGGGAAGCCGATGCGGCGGAGTTCATCGACTCCGGCGAGTGGCACCAGGTGCCACCGTGGACCCTGGCCGCGTACCACCGCTACATCACCCAGCATGCGCCTGCCACAGGTCGGGTCCGCGTGGTCGGCGAGCCCGTCTGGTCCGGCCGGGACGCTCTCGAGGTCAGGGAGTGGACCCGGTTCGAGTCGGTCCTCAACGTCGCCCTCGCGGCGTCGCCGGCCTGGATCGTCTGCCTGTACGACACCCGGATCCTGCCGCCCGGAGTCGCGGCCGGCGCGGTGCGGACCCACCCAGAGTTGCTCGAGGCTTCGGGGCGACTGCCCAGCCCGGGCTACGTCGACCCCGCCCTGCTCAGCGCCCAATGGGACCGTGACGAGCTGCCCGCGCCGCCCGCGGACCGACTCGACGAGATGGTGTTCGCAGGCCGTGACCTGCGGGAGGTCCGGCTACGGGTCCTCGAGCGCGCCCGTGCGACCACGGTGTCGGAAGAGCGTGCCCAGGGGCTGGCCCTGGCCGCGAACGAGGTGGCGACGAACGCGGTAGTGCACGGCGGCGGACACGGGGTGTTGCGGATGTGGGCCCACGATGACGAGGTGGTGTGTGAGATCAGGGACGGCGGGGGCCGGCTGGACCAGGCCTTCCCCGGTTACCTGCCGCCGACACTGGAAAGCGGGGACGGCTTCGGGCTGTGGATGGCGCGCCAGCTCTGCACCCTGGTCGAGATCCGCTCGGGGTCCTCCGGCACGGTGGTCAGGATGCACGTGCCAACCGCGGCGTAGCTGCGGGTCAGGACGGCGCGAGCGCGATGACTGCGTTTCGCAGGTGCGGGTGGTCAACGGACTCCTGCAGGCAGCGAGCGAACAGCCAGTGCCGTAGTCGTTCGGCATCGAGGGAGAGGAGGTCTGCCATGCGCTGCACGAAAACAGCGGGGTTCGCGATGAGACGGTCGGGGAAGTTCAGCATGTGTTGAAGCGGGTCGTACGTGGGGTCGCCCACGTAGGGCTTCGGGTCGATGACCAGCCAGAGTTCGCGTCTTGCGGCCAGCACGTTTTCCGGATGCAGATCGGTACACAGCAGCACCGAGCGCTCGGCCGTGCCCGGAAGGCTCCGGAACAGCTCCATTCCGACCCGCAGAAGACCGCGGTCCAACCGATGCGATTGTGCGTCGGCCGCGTACTTTTCTTCGAACTCGTCGGCCCACCAGTCGCACATGCTCTGCAGCGAGCGGAACGGGTGGCCCGCGGGCGGCTCGATCCACAGCCGGCCGAGCAGGCCGGCGACGACAGCGTCCTGCTCCTGCGGCGGCAGAGCCCGCGATAGAGCGATGCCAGGCTCGCAGGCCTCGAGCAGCAAGGCGCTGGTCTCGCCGACCACCAGCGAGTTGATCAGCCGCACCGCGCCACCGCCCGCCCATGCCCGCAGGCCGTCAGCCTCGTGCAACGCCTCGCCATGACGCCAGCCGACCTTCAGCACCAGGTGCTCACCGGCCACGTTGCGCGCAGGCGCCACCCACGACGTGACCCCGCCAGGCTGGAATGGTCGGCCCACCTCGAGCGACCATGTCCGTGCCACGTCGTCGACGACGAGCGGCAGATCGGCCATCCACGTGCGACGCGCCGAACCGGCGTCATCGTCCTTCTCCGCCGCCCGCACGAGGTTCTGCGGCAGCTCGAACGCGGACACATCAGCCTCCTCCTCGACGCGCCGACGTTTCGTGGGCCCAGTCGAAGGCTGCCGTCTATCATCGCCGTCGCGTGCTCCGATGGCGACCAAGAGCTCGGTGAAACGCCTGGTCGGAGGGGTGCGCCCGGCAGGACTCGAACCTGCGGCCAAGTGCTTAGAAGGCACCTGCTCTGTCCACTGAGCTACGGGCGCTCGTGCGCGAGTGTAGGCAAGGGACGGCCGGTAACCGATGCTCCCGGTGCGATCGTGACGGCATGGAAATCTTCTCGTACCAGCGTTGTCGCCCGCCAGTGAGGTCGACCGCCCGGCCTAGGCTGGTTCGCTGATCTTGGCATTTCCGCCCCTACTTTCGCGGCGGATGGGGCGGAAATGCCAAGATCAGCGCCGCGGCGGCCGGCGCTGCCGACCGGGCCCCAGCGTGCTGCCTGATGGGTTTGTCCACAGGCGCCGCCCGAGGCGGGCTGATCCACAGATACGGCCCGGATTCGCCCCTCCCGCCCCCGGAGCGGGCACAGTCGTCAGCACGGCGGCGCGGGGCCGCCGTGGAGGAATCGGGAGGGCCTGATCGATGAGCGAAACGCTGGTGACCGTGATCGGAAACGTGGCGCAGGACGTCCGGCACGTGCAGACCAAGCAGGGTGTGCATATCGCTAGTTTCCGGATCGCGTCGGGAACGCGCCGTTACGATCGCGTCGTGGGCCGGTGGGTCGACGGGGAGACCAACTTCCTGACGGTCACCTGCTGGCGCGCGCTTGCCGAACACGTCGCGAGCTGTGTGGCCAAAGGGGACCCCCTCGTCGTCTCCGGACGTCTGCGGATCCGGCAGTGGGCCCGTGACGACGGCACCCGGGGGACGACCGTCGAGATCGACGCCCACGCCGTAGGCCATGACCTGGCCCGTGGCACGTCCGCGTTCAAGCGCATGGCCCAGCGTACGGAGGTCGCGCGCGAGGTGGCCGACGAGATGATCGCCAGCCTCGAGCGCGAGTCGGACACCCCTGGCGGAGACGGCGACGGCGACGGGCAGCGCGATGGCTCGACTGGTGGCGGCGATGCCGTCCCCCGCGAGGTGGCTGCCTGAGATTCCGGGGCCGTCCTCGACCAGCTACCGGCTCGGCGGCGAGGACGGCCCCGGCCCCTCCCGGGATACGGCAAGGCGGCGCGGTGCACGTAGGATCGCTGCTGGTTGATGGAGAGACCGACGAGTGCTTGGAGCAGGGTCAGCAGCGTATGGCGGAGTTCATCTACACGATGCGCAAGGCGCGCAAGACGCACGGCGACAAGGTGATCCTCGATGACGTGACGCTTGCGTTCTACCCCGGGGCGAAGATCGGTGTCGTCGGGCCCAACGGGGCGGGCAAGTCGAGCGTGCTCAAGGTGATGGCCGGTCTGGACGAGCCGTCCAACGGCGAGGCGTACCTCACCCCCGGCTACAGCGTCGGCATCCTCGAGCAGGAACCGCAGCTCACCGAGGACAAGACCGTCCTCGGCAACGTCGAGGAGGGTGTCGCCGAGACCCAGCGGCTGCTGGAGAGGTTCAACGAGATCTCCGAGGACCTGGCCGACCCGGACGCCGACTACGACAAGCTGCTCGCCGAGATGGGCTCGCTCCAGGAACAGCTCGACCACCGCGGAGCGTGGGACCTCGACTCCCAGCTCGAACAGGCGATGGATGCCCTGCGCTGCCCGGCCCCCGATGCCGACGTGCGGGTGCTTTCCGGGGGTGAGCGCCGGCGCGTGGCGCTGTGCAAGCTGCTGCTGAGCCAGCCTGACCTGCTGCTGCTCGACGAGCCCACCAACCACCTCGACGCCGAGAGCGTCCAGTGGCTGGAGCAGCATCTGCTGAAGTACCCGGGCACTGTCGTCGCGGTCACCCACGACCGGTACTTCCTCGACAACGCAGCGCAGTGGATCCTCGAGCTGGACCGCGGCCGGGCCTACCCCTACGAGGGCAACTACTCGACGTACCTGGAGACCAAGCAGGCCCGCCTCAAGATCGAGGGGCAGAAGGACGCCAAGCGCAAGAAGGTCCTCCAGCAGGAGCTTGAGTGGGTCCGCTCGAACCCGAAGGCCCGCCAGGCCAAGAGCAAGGCGCGCCTACAGCGCTACGAGGAGCTCGCGGCGGAGGCCGAGAAGCACCGTAAGATCGACTTCGAGGAGATCAACATCCCACCCGGACCGCGGCTGGGTAACCGCGTCGTGGAGTCCGAGGGGCTGACCAAGGGGTTCGGCGACCGGCTGCTCATGGACGATCTGTCGTTCTCCCTGCCGCGCGGCGGGATCGTCGGTGTCATCGGGCCCAACGGCGCGGGTAAGACGACCCTGTTCAAGATGATCATCGGGGACGAGAAGCCCGACTCCGGCGAGCTGAGCGTCGGCGACACCGTGCAGCTCTCGTACGTCGACCAGAACCGGGCCGGCATCGACCCGAAGAAGACGGTCTGGGAGGTCGTGTCCAAGGGGCTCGACTACGTCATGGTTGGCCGGACCGAGGTGCCCAGCCGCGCCTATGTGAGTGCGTTCGGCTTCAAGGGGCCCGACCAGCAGAAGCCGGCGGGCGTGCTGTCGGGGGGCGAGCGCAACCGCCTGAACCTCGCCCTCACCCTCCAGCAAGGTGGCAACGTGATCCTGCTCGACGAGCCGACGAACGACCTCGACGTCGACACGCTTCGCTCCCTCGAGGACGCGCTGGTCGACTTTCCCGGCTGCGCCGTGATCACGTCACACGACCGGTGGTTCCTCGACCGGGTGGCGACGCACATCCTGTCCTACGAGGGGGACTCGCGCTGGTTCTGGTTCGAGGGCAACTTCGAGGACTATGAGAAGAACAAGGTGGAGCGGCTCGGCCCCGACGCGGCACGCCCGCACCGCGCCACCTACCGCAAGCTCACCCGCGGCTGAGCGCACCGCGCCATGACACGTCACATCCATCTCTGCGCGATCCGCTGGGGTGACATGGACGCCTTCGCACACGTGAACAACGTCGAGTTCCTGCGCTACCTGGAGGACGCCCGGGCGCGGATGCTGTTCAGCGAGGCGTCCGCTTCCGGTGTCCAGGGGCTCGCCGACGGGTGCGTCGTGGTCCGCCACGAGATCGACTACGCGCGGCCGCTCGCCTGGCGGCCCGAGCCGGTGCGTGTCGAGACGTGGGTGAGTGGCATCGCCGCGGCGTCGTTCACCCTGTGCTACCGGGTGTGCGACGGCGCCACCGACTACGTCCGGGCGTCATCGGTGCTGGCGCCCTACGACCTCGCGGGGCAGCGGCCCCGCCGTCTCACCGCTGAGGAGCGTGCCTTCCTGGCGGGCTACCTCGAGGGCGGCTGAGGAGGGCGGCTCCACCAGGCGGCGGTGTCGGGCGGCAGCGTCGTGCCCTCGACCCGGCCGCTGGCCAGCACGAGCGATCCGTGGTCGGGCAGCTCGACCGCGGCAGCCCCCAGGTTCACCGCGCACACCAAGCCCGGCTCGCGGGCCAGGATCAGGGTGCCCGGCGGTCCGTTGAGCCAGCGCATCGCCCCGGCGCCGAGCGCCGGCTCCCCTCGTCGTACCGCGAGCGCGCGGCGGTACAGGGACAGCGTGGAGGACGGCCGTTCACGCTGGAGTTCGACGGTGAGCCCGTGCCACGCGGCGGGGGCCGGCAGCCACGCCGCCGTGGACCCCTCGGGGCCGAAGCCGAACGGTGGCGCGTGCCCACCCCACGGGATGGGCACCCGGCAGCCGTCGCGACCGCGCCGGGTATGCCCGGAGCGCTCCCAGATGGGGTCCTGGCGTACCTCGTCGGGCAGGTCGACGACCTCGGGCAGGCCGAGCTCCTCACCCTGGTACAGGTACGCCGAGCCGGGCAGCGCCAGCATGAGCAGCAGGGCGGCACGGGCCCGGCGCAACCCGGTCTCCCCGCCGCCGTAGCGCGTGACGTGGCGCTCCACGTCGTGGTTCGACAGCACCCAGGTGGTCGTCGCGGCGACGGCGCGCGTCGCGGCCAGGGAGCGGTCGATGGCCTGCCGCAGTAAGGCGGCGTCCCACTCCGTCTGGAGGTAGTCGAAGTTGAACGCCTGGTGCAGCTCGTCCTCCTGGAGGTATCGGGCGAGCCGCGACGGGTCGAACACCCACGCCTCCGCGACGGCCATCCGGTCGTCCCCGTAGGAGTCGAGGATCGCCCGCCAGGAGCGGTAGATCTCGTGCACCTCGTCCTGGTCCCAGAACGGCAGGCCGTGCTCGGCGATGTCGGGGTCCTGATGCGGCCCGGCGTCGGGGAGGTCCCGATCCTTGATCAGCCCATGGGCGACATCGATGCGGAACCCGTCGACACCCCTGTCGAGCCAGAACCGCAGGATCGACTCGAACTCCCCGCGGACCTCCCGGTTACGCCAGTTCAGGTCGGGTTGTTCGGGCGCGAACAGGTGCAGGTACCACTCTCCGGGGCGGCCGTCAGGCCCGGGAACGCGCGTCCACGCGCGTCCGCCGAACACCGAGCGCCAGTCGTTGGGCGGGGACCCGCCACCGGGCCCCTGGCCGGGTCGGAAGATGTAGCGGTCGCGTGCCGCGCCGCCCGGCGGGCCGTCGAGCGCCGCGCGGAACCACGGATGCTCCGACGAGGTGTGGTTGGGCACCAGGTCGATCACGACCCGCAGCCCGAGCTCATGCGCCTCCGCGATCAGTTTCTCCGCCTCGCCCGGAGTGCCGAACACCGCCGCGACGCCCCGGTAGTCGGACACGTCGTACCCGCCATCGGCCATCGGGGAGGGGTAGAACGGGGTCAGCCACACCGCGTCGACGCCGAGCTCGCGCAGGTAGGGCAGGCGTGACCGCACTCCGGCGAGGTCGCCGATGCCGTCCCCGTCGGAGTCGGCGAAGCTGCGGACGTAGACCTCGTAGAACACCGCGTCGGACCACCAGGGCCGCGCGGCGCGGTCGAGGGTGCCGGGACTCACTGCTACGACGACGCCTCCTCGAACGTGTTGACCAGGCTGTAGGCCGCACCCACCAGGTAGTCCCAGAGCCGCTTGTCCAGGTCCGCGGGCAGCTCGAGCTCGTCGAGCGCGACGCGCATGTGTCCGAGCCAGGCGTCCCGTGCGGCCGGTGTCACCTGGAACGGCGCGTGCCGCATCCGCAGCCGCGGGTGGCCGCGGCGCTCGCTGTAGGTACGCGGACCGCCCCAGTACTGGACAAGGAACAGCCGCAGCTTCTCCTCGGCGGCGGTCAGGTCCTCGTCCGGGTAGAGCGGCCGCAGCAGGGGGTCGGCCGCGACACCGCGGTAGAAGTGGTGGACGAGGCGGCGGAAGGCTTCCTCACCGCCGACTGCGTCGTAGAAGGCCATGGGCGTTGCGCGGTCCTCACTCACGTGTCCATGGTCGCAGACGCGTTGTGCCGGTCTCCGGCCGCCGCGGCTCAGGGACGGGGGCTCAGGGACGGGCCGACCGCTGCGCGCTGTCCTGCCGCTCCTCCGCCGGCTCCGGCCGGCCGGTGGCGGGCCGGTCCGCCGGAGACCGGCCCGTGGGCGGCTTTTCTGTGCGCATCCAGATCGTCGCCTGGGGGTAGGGGATCTCGATGCCCTCCGCCTCGAAACGGGCCTTGACGCGCTCCCGGAGCTCGCGGGCGACGTCCCACTGCTTGAGCGGCGCCGTCTTGACCACCATCCGTACGATGACGGAGTCCCGGTTGATCGCCTCGACCCCCCAGACCTCGGGCTCCTCGAGGATCAGGGACTTCCAGTCCTCCTCGCGCCAGAGCCCGTCGGCGATGTCCTTGAGCAGCCGGCGGACCTGGGTGATGTCCGCGTCGAGCCCGATTGGAACGTCGATGACCGCGCGGGCCCAGCCCTGGCTGTAGTTGCCGACGCGCAGGATCTCGCCGTTGCGCACGTACCACAGGGCGCCGTCGAGGTCGCGCAGCCGGGTGATCCGCAGGCCGACCTCCTCCACGATGCCCGTTGCCTCGCCGACGTCGATGTGGTCACCGACCCCGTACTGGTCCTCGAGCAGCATGAACATCCCGGACAGGAAGTCCTTGACCAGGCTCTGCGACCCGAAGCCCAGCGCGACGCCGACCACCCCGGCGCTCGCGATGAGCGGGCCGAGCTGGACGCCGAGCTCGCCGAGGACCATGAAGGCCGCGATCGCCACGATGGTGATCGTCGCCACGCTCTTGAGTACGGAGCCGACCGTCTTCGCGCGCTGCCTGCGCCGTTCGCGTGCCAGGCGGGCGCCCGTCTCGTCGAGATCGCCCGCCCCCCGGCCGCCGAGGCGGTCCAGCTGCTGCCCGTTCACCATGTGTTCGACGGCACGTCTGATCAGCCGGCGCGCGACGAAGCGGCCCACCACGGCCAGCACCACGATCAGGGCGATGCGCATCGGGATCGCGACCAGCGCCGCCCCGTTGGTGTCGACCCACCCGTCGGTCAGGCTCGTAGCGGTCACCACGAGGTGGACGACCGGGACGACGAAGAGGTCCATCAAGACCGGTGGAACGTTCATCGTTGTTCTGGGACGGTGACTTCCCGGGCGCGACCGGGCTCGCTCTCGGGCAGAGCGAGTCCGGTGTGGGCCGCGATGAACGCGAGGTTGTCCACGCTGAGCTCGATGGCGCGGCTGACGGACCGGCCAGCGTGCCCCACCTCGGTCTCGCGGCGTAGCAGGATCGGGCGGGAGCCCGACGTGGCGTGCTGCAGCGCCGCGCACATCTTCCGGGCGTGCAGCGGGTCGACGCGGGTGTCACTGTCGAACACCGTGAACAGCGTGGCCGGGTAGTCGACGCCGTCCCGCACGTGGTGGTACGGCGAGTAGGCGAGCAGCCAGCCGAGCTCCTCCGGGTCGGCGGCGCTGCCGTACTCGTCGTTCCAGGTCTCCCCGAGGCCGAACCGTTCGTAGCGCACCATGTCGAGCAGCGGTGCCGCGCAGACGACCGCGGCGAACAGGTCGGGGCGCTGCGTGAGTGCGGCCCCCACCAGCAGGCCGCCGTTGGAGCCGCCGGAGATCGCCAGCCGGTCGGGTGCCGTCCAGCCGTTCGCGACCAGCCACTCGGCGGCGGCATGGAAGTCGTCGAAGACGTTCTGCTTGCGATCACGCATGCCGGCGCGGTGCCACTGCTCGCCCTCCTCGCCGCCGCCGCGCAGCCCCGCGACGGCGTAGACGCCGCCGGCCTCCACCCAGGCGAGGATGGTGGCGGCGTAGGACGGGGTGAGCGGGATGCCGAACCCCCCGTAGCCGTACAGGATCGCGGGGCGCGGACCGGAGGGTGCGGCCTCGCGGGACAGCACGAACATCCGGACGGGGGTGCCGTCGGACGACGCGTAGGTGACCTGGCTGGCGTGGATCTCGGGCACATCGACCGACCCCGGCGCGCTCGCCCACAGCCGTGTCTCGCCGGTACGGCCGTCGTAGTGGTACACGCTCGAGGGGGTCGTGTGGTCGGTGTAGCCGAACCAGCCCTCGTGCCCGCCCTCCGGGCGTTCCGAGATGCCGCCGATCGACCCCACGCCGGGCAGCGGGACCTCGCCGACGCGTGCCCCGTCCGCCAGGTCGTGCACGCTGATCTCCGACACCGCGTGCCGGGTCCAGCCCACCAGCAGGACGGGTCGTTCGAGCCCGTCGCCGTCAAGGATCGCGCAGTCCTCGAGCACCGCCTCCGGGTCCTCGGGGACCAGGTCACGCCAGGTCCCGAAGGACGGGTCCCCGGGGGCCGTGACGCAGATCCGCCCGCGCGGGGCGTCGCGGTCGGTGAAGATGTACACCCGCGCGCTGTCGCGGCTGACCCGCAGCGCGGTGTGGGCGTCGACGCCGTGCTGCACGACGCG
>JBOHCZ010000326.1:0-4024 GCA_050699195.1 Streptomycetales bacterium | reverse complement strand
GTGGACGACATGGTGATCACCGGGGGGGAGAACGTCTACCCGATCGAGGTGGAGGACGCCCTCGCGCGGTGTCCAGGCGTGGCCGACGCGGCCGTCGCCGGACTCCCGGACGAGAAGTGGGGCCAGGCGGTGACCGCGTTCGTCGTACCGTCGGGGGACGCTGCGCGGGCCGCTGCGCGGATCGGCGGATGGCTGCGTGACGTCTCAGGGCTGGCTGCCTACAAGAGGCCGAAACGGATCGTACTGGTGAGCGAGATCCCCAAGAGCCCGGTCGGCAAGATCCTGCGCCGCAAGCTGGTGGCCGGGGAGTACGCCGCGTTGGCCCCGGACCCGGAGGGGCCCGGCGCAGGCCCGCGGGAGGCCCGCCGGTGACGGCCGCACCGGCGGGCCCGGGAGCGCAGGCGCCGACAGGCACCGCCCGGTACGTGGGCCGCCCGGTGCCCCGCGGCGAGGACGCGGCACTGCTCACCGGGCGGGCCAGGTTCACCGACGATCTCGATCCGTTTCCCGGCGCCCTGCACGCGGCGATCGTGCGCAGCCCGTACCCGCACGCCAGGATAGGCGGCTTCGACGCGTCGGAGGCCCTGGCCATGCCGGGCGTCGTCGCCGTGATCGGTCCCGAGGAGGTGCGCGCGCAGCTGCGGCCGTTCCCGCTGTCGGTCAAGGCGCCGACCCCGTACTACCCGTCGGCGGTCGGGCGGGCACGTTACGTCGGGGAGCCGGTGGCCGTCGTCGTGGCGGCCGACCGGTACCTGGCCGAGGACGCCGCTGAGCTGGTGCAGGTGGACTACGAGCCGCTGCCGGTCGTGGTGGACACCCGGTCTGCGCTGACCGGGGACGCACCGCGGCTGCACGGTGACGCCGGCTCCAACGTGGCCACCGACCGCACCTTCAGGTTCGGGGACGTCGAGGGGGCGTTCGGGCGTGCGACCCACGTGGTCCGGGGGGACTACGACTTCCCCCGGTACTCCTCGACGCCGATGGAGTGCTACGTCGTCGTCGCGCACTGGAGCGACGACGGCGCCGGGCCACTGGTGAGCGCGTGGTCGAACTTCCACGGGCCGTTCACCATGCAGCCGGTGATCGCCGGGTGCCTGGGTCTGCCGCCCTCCCGGGTGCGCCTGGTGGTTCCGGAGGACATCGGCGGGAGTTTCGGCATCAAGTCCGGCATCTACCCCTACATCGCGCTACTCGCGCTCGCGTCCAGGCACGCGCGGGCACCGGTGCGGTGGGTGGAGGACCGTATCGAGCACATGCTGGCCTCCAGCGCGGGCGCCGACCGGGTGATGCGCTTCGAGGCGGCTGTCGCGGGCGACGGCATCGTGACGGCGCTGCGTGTCGACCTCGTGGACAACGTGGGCGCGTACCTGCGGCCACCGGAGCCCTCCACGCTCTACCGGTGCTTCGGCAACATCACCGGTGCCTACCGCATCCCGGCCGTCGAGGTGCGGGCCCGGGCGGTGGTGACGAACAAGGCGCCGACCGGGCTCAACCGTGGCTTCGGCGGCCAGCAGCTGTACTTCGGGCTCGAGAGGCTGATGGACGAGGTGGCCGCCACCACGGGAACCGGCGTGGCCGAAGTCCGCAGGCGCAACCTCGTACCGCGCGACGCGTTCCCGTACCGCACGCCGACGGGCGGACTGTACGACTCGGGCGACTACGGTGCCGCACTCGACCTGGCCCTCGACCTTGCGGGCTACACCGAAGCGCGGGCGGCGCAGGAGAGCGCCCGCGCGCAGGGCCGCCTGATCGGCATCGGGATGGCCACCATCGTCGACCCGTCGGGCACCAACATCGGCTACGTCGGGCTCGCCACGCCCCCCGAGACGCGGCGCCGCCCCAAGTCCGGCTCGACGGAGATCGTGCGTGTCGGCGTGGACGTGTCCGGGAGGGTCACGGTGGTCCTGGGCACGGTCCCGCAAGGGCAGGGGCACGCCACCGTGGCCCGGCAGGTCGTCGCCGACCAGCTGGGCCTCACCCTGGACGAGGTGCAGGCGGTGGTGGAGATGGACACCGCGACCACCCCGTGGACGGTGACGACGGGCAGCTACTCCTCGCGGTTCTCGCCGCTGCTCACGAGCGCCCTCGTCGAGGCCACGGACAAGCTCGCGGCGACCCTGCGGGAGGCGGCGGGCGTACTGCTCGACGTGCCGTCCGCTGAGCTCGAGCTGGCCCGCGGCCAGCTGCGGGCCGTGACGGATCCCGGCCGGGCGGTGGACTTCCGGCATGCGGTAGGACTCGTGCACTGGGACCCCGGCTCGCTCCCGGAGGGGGTGGAGCCGAGCCTGTACACCGAGGCGGCCTTCTCCCCACCGCAGGCCCGGCATCCCGGCGACGACGACACCGTCAACTCCTCGCTCTGCTACGGCTTCGTCGCCGAGGTCGTCGGTGTCGAGATCGACCCGGACACGCTGCAGGTCAGGATCACCCAAGCCGTCTCCGTGCACGACTCCGGAACGATCCTCAACCCGCTGCTCGTGAACGGGCAGGTGTACGGCGCCATCGCGCACGGCCTGGGCGGGGCGATGTATGAGGAACTGTCCTACGGCGCGGACGGCCAGCCCCAGGCGGCCACGTTCATGGACTACCTGTGCCCCACGGCGGCCGAGATGTCGTTCCCGCTCGACATCGGGCACCTGCAGACCCCCTCGCCCTACACCCGGCTCGGCGCCAAAGGCGCGGGGGAGGGCAGCAGCATGAGCTTCCCCGTCGCGCTCGCGAACGCGGTCGCCGACGCCCTCGCCCCGCTGGGCGTTACGGTCCACCGGCTCCCCCTGCACGGTGGCGTACTGCACGAGTTGCTCGAGAATCGGGCTCCCCGACAGGAAGGAGGGCGCTGATGGCCCTCACAGGAGGCGACATCCTGGCCGAACCCTCTCACGAGGGGCGGGTCGTCAACCTCACCCTGACCCGCCCGGATCGCATGAACGCGGTCACCTGGGAGATGCGGCGGCGCATGGAGCAACGCTTCGCCGAGATCGACGCCGACGACGAGATCCAGGTCGTGGTCATCCGGGGGGAGGGCGAGCACTTCTCGCCGGGCGGCGACATCCCCGGCTTCATGGAGGTGGAGCCCGTCGACTTCACCGATCTCGGCGAGAACATCACCGCGCCGGCCCGTTCGCCGAAGCCGGTGATCGCCGCGGTCGACGGCTACTGCTTCGGCGTCGCGTTCGAGCTTGCACTGTCCTGCGACATCCGGCTCGCCACGGTACGCGCGCAGTTCGCCTTCCCCGAGATCAAGCTGGGCATGATCCCGGGCAGTGGAGGCACCCAGCGCCTCGGGCGGCTCATCGGCCTGCCGCGCGCCAAGTACCACGTCCTCACCGGTGAGCGGATCCCCGCCGACCGCGCTGAGCAGTGGGGCATCGTCGCGGCCGTGCTCGACGATCGGGAGGCGCTGGAGAGGGAGGTCTCGCGGGTCGTCGACATCCTGCTCGGCTACTCGCCGCTGGCGCTGCGCACCGCCAAGGAGGTGCTCGACAAGGGCAACGACGCTCCGCTGGCGACCGGCATCGAGCTGGAGCGCAAGTCCTACGCCATGCTGCGCGCCAGCCGCGACTTCGCCGAGGGCGTGGAGGCCTTCACCCAGAAGCGACCCCCGAAGTTCACCGGACGCTGAGGGGCCCTGCGCGCATGAAGGCCGCTCCGTTCGCCTACCTACGGGCGGGCAGCATTGCCGAGGCGGTGGCCGCCGTGGCCGAGGACGGCGAGGCCAGAGTGCTCGCCGGCGGGCAGTCGCTGGTGCCCATGCTCGCCATGCGGCTGGCCCGCCCCACGAAGCTGGTCGATATCAACCGGATATCCGAGCTGGCGGCCGTGGACCGCCGCGATGGTGCGCTGTGCGTGGGAGCCCTGGTACGCCAGCGCGATCTGGAACTCTCCCGCGAGGTGGCGGCGGTGCCCCTGGTCGCCGCGGCGCTGCCGCACATCGGGCATCGTGAGCTGCGCAACCGCGGCACGGTCGGCGGCAGCATCGCGCACGCCGCTCCGGCGGCGGAGCTGCCAGCGGTCGCCGCCACCC
>JBOHCZ010000325.1:0-7717 GCA_050699195.1 Streptomycetales bacterium | reverse complement strand
CCTCCACGCTGGCGCGGCTGCTCTACGAGCAGGCGCGCGACGACCCCGACCTGCACCGGCGGCTCGTGCTGCGCGCGGCGCGCACCGGGGACTCGGGCCCGGACGTGGCCACCATCCGGCGCCAGCTCGACGGCGCGCTGCGGCCCCGCGGGTTCCTCGGCTACCGGAACAGCTTCGACTATGCCCGCAGGGCCAACGACACCCTCGACACCCTCGGGGAGCTGGTCGAAGCCGGTCACGCGGAGGCTGCCCTGCCGCTGGTGCGCCGTGCCGTGGAGCGGATCGCGGCCGCCCTGGAGCAGATGGACGACACGTCGGGTGTGGCGGGCGACGCCTGCCATCGCGCTCTGGAGCTCTACGCCGCCGCGTGCTCGCAGGCGCCGCCCGATCCCGGTGAACTCGCGGGATGGCTCGTCGATCACGAGGTGGAGGGTCCCGGCTGGCCCGAGATCGAGCTCGCCGCCTTCGCCGAAGCGCTCGGGGAGCGGGGGCTCACCGCGTACCGGGCCCGTGTCGAGGACCTGTGGGCCCGCCTCCCCCCGCCCGCTGCGGATGACCTCCAGCGACTCGACGAGCACGTCATGAAGCGGCTCACGCTGCAGCGCATGCGCGAGCAGCTGGCCGAGCTCGGGGGCGATGTGGACGCCTTCGTGGCCGTGCTGGCCGAGACGCTGCCCCGGCCTGACATCTACCTCAGGATCGCCGAGGTGCTCCGCGACGCGGGTCGGCTGGAGGACGCGATCAGCTGGGCGGAGCAGGGGCTCTCCGACAACGCCGGGTACCACGCGACGCGGCTGACCGGCTTCCTCGTCGCGGCCTACGTCGAGTCCGGCCGAAGCAAGGAGGCACTTGACCTGCGGCGGGAGGGGTTCGAACGGGCTCCCCGTCAGGCGTCCTACGAGCTGCTGAGGGGCATCGCGGAGGAGCTCGGGTGCTGGCCGGGGTTCCGCGAGTGGGCGCTGGAGACCCTGCGCGCCCGGGCGCGGGACAGCCTCGGGGTGGCGGACGAGCTGGTCCGGGTGCTGCTCGCCGAGCAGGAGCTCGAGGATGCCTGGGCGGCCGCCTGCGACCACGGCTGCGGCGACGAGACGTGGCTCGTCCTCGCCGAGAACCGGGAGCAGTCCCACCCCGCCCAGGTGATCCCGGTTTACGCGCGGCTGGTCGAGGTGCGTGCCGGGCTGGCGAGCCAGCCGGGCTACCGGCAGACGGTACGGCTGATGTCGCGGATGCGTGAGGCCTACCTGCGCACCGGGGACGACTCGGCGTTCTCCGCGTACGTGGCCGCGCTGCGGCACCGGCACCGGCGCAAGCGCAGCCTGCTGGCCGAGCTGGACCGGCGCGGGTTCTGAGCCCGCCTCCCCGCCACGTCCGCCGCGGTTTTCCGCGAGTTTCGCCGCAGATGGTGAGCGCGACCGCCAACGGGGCTACGCTGCCCTGGACGATTGAGCGAGGAGGGCGGGTACCCGTGCTGATGATCGGACTCCTGCTGATGGTCGCGAGCGGGTCCCTCGCTGGCCTGTTGGTGGTGAACAACGCGTCCGCCGGCGGTCCGGTCTATCAGGCCGAGCTGTTCGGGCGGGTCCTGGCGAGCGTGTCGCCCGTCGAGATGTTCCTGGCCGGTCTCGCCCTGGCGCTGGCGTTCTGTTTCGGGGTGTCGCTGATCACGGCCTCCTTCCGCCGCCGGCACCGGATCATGTCCCGGGTGCGTGAGGCCGAGGACGAAGCCGATGAGCTGGTGGCCGAACGCGACCGGCTGAGGGTCGAGCGCGAACGGCTCGAGGCGGACCTCGAACGTGAGCGGGCGGCCCGCAATGCGTCCGAGTACGGCCGGCAGGCCACCGTCCAGCGGCGGCCGTCCTACGACTGGTCCGGTACGGCGGCGATCCCCAACCCGCAGTACCCGCCGGCGATCTCACCGGGCCAGCCGCCGTCCGGCTACGGCTACCAGCAGGGCTGGTCGAGCACCCAGCAGCAGCGCGGGTGGTGATCAGGAACCGCGGAGCCACGTGAGGTAGCGGGCCGCTGAGCGGGCCACGGCCGCTTCGCCCTCCCGATCGACGACCCGGGTCCACCAGCCGCCGTAGATGCGGTCGTAGCGATAAGGCGCCAGGGTGTCGAGGATGTGGTTGATCTCGTGCTCCGGCAGGGGGATGAGGTTCGGGTAGCTGCGCATGAACGACACGTAGCGGGTGTCGGGCACCACGGTCACGGTGTCGCCGGTGAGCAGCGCCCCGCGGCCGTCCGCGCCGTCGCGCCAGTGCACGACCGCGCTGCCGGCGAAATGCCCGCCGCACTGCACGAGCGTCACGCCGGGCAGCACCTCGCGGGTGCCCGACCACAGCTCGACCGCCGTGTCCGGGCGCATCACCCACGCCTTGTCGGCCTCGGGGACCAGCACCGGCACCCCGCCGAACTCCCGGCTCCACGCGACGTGCACGCCGTAGAAGTGCGGGTGGCTCGACGAGACGGCGGCCAGGCCGCCCAACTGGGTGACCCGTGCGATCGCCTCGTCGTCGAGAAACCCTGGGGGGTCCCACAGCAGGTTGCCCGCCGGGGTCCGCACGAGCAGGGCGCGCTGGCCGATGCCGAACTCGGGCTCCACGCCGATGCCGACCAGGCCTGGCTCCTCGTCCCGGAACCGCATCCGGTGCCCCGCTTGTACCAGCGACTCCAGCGTCGTCCACCGCTGCCCGCCGGCCGGTACGTACTGCCGCTCGTCGGCGCAGATCGGGCACACCCCCGGTGGCCGTACGGTGTCGGCGTGCTGGACGCCGCACGTCGCGCATACCCACGCCGTCACCGAGACCCCCTTGTCGCATGACCGTCGCCGCTCCGGTGTGTCTCAGGGCGCGAGGGCGCCCAGGACCTCTTCGGCCCGGCGCATCGACACGGCGGGGTCCGCGTCCGGCGCGCCGATCTCGGGGTCGAAGTTCAGGTCGACGAACAGCTCGGTCATCCCCTGCTCGCGGATGCGCTCGAGGTCGCCGCTGATCTCGCGCAACGAGCCGGTGAGCGGATGGCGGTCCGCCGCGCCCCCGTCCCGTACCCGCACCACGCCCCGGCAGACGAAGCGCAGGCGCTCCGGGTCGCGCCCGGCGCTGCGCGCCGACTCCCGGACGGTGGTCACGGACTTCCCGAGGGCGCCCAGGTCGGCCCCGCTGCCGCTGACCCAGCCGTCCGCGAGGCGGCCCGCCCGGCGCAGCGCAGCCTCGGCGAAGCCGCCGAGCAGCACGGGCGGGTGCGGGTCCTGCACCGGCTTGGGGGCCATCTGGACCCGCCGGAGCTGCCAGAACGCGCCGTCGTCGTCCGCGACGTCCGCGGTCCACAGCGCCTTGAGCTGGCGGAGGAACTCCTCGGCCCGCTCGCCCCGCCGGGCACGCGGGATGCCGACGGCGGCGTACTCCTCCTGGGACCAGCCCAGGCCGAGCCCGACGTCGAGACGGCCGCCCGACACGCTGTCGAGCGTGGCGAGCTGCTTCGCGGCCAGTACCGGTGAGAAGAACGGCATGTTGAGAACCGCCACGCCCAGCCGGATCCGGGAGGTGAGCCCCGCCGTGAAGGCCAGCGACACGATCGGGTCCGTGACGCTGCGGTAGCTCGACAGCCACCGGGGTGATGTGGGCTCGGCCGGGAACAGCAGGCGCTGGAACGTCCAGGCGGAGTGGTAGCCGAGCTCCTCGGCGCGCCGGGCCACGCGGGCCTGGTTGTCCGGCGTCGCCCACGAGCCCGACACAGGAAGGGCGAATCCGATCTTCATGCCCCCAGTATCCAGGCCGGCGCCGGGCAGTCGGCACAGCACTCTGCACAACCGTGGAAAGGCCGGGCAAACTGAGCACATGGACGAGCCACCACGGGTCGATGACATCGTCCGGCACCTGGAGGACCTGCGCACCGGCAGCTACGAGGGCGCGCGGCCGCGCGGGCGCCGGGAGGAGCTGTTCGACCGTGCCTGCGCGCTGCTGGACTCGGTCGTGCGGCGGGTGCTCGACGAGACCGACCGTCACTTCCTGGCGGGCACCGGCCAGGCCGGTTACTCGACGGCCCAGGACGAGCAGGGTGGCCGGTACGCCACGTGGGAGCTGTCCTGGCCGCGGCAGCGCGACGCGGTCTCGCGGTCCGGCGGTCCGGTCCCGCCCATCCAGGTCGTCGCGTTCTTCGCGGCCACGTTCACCCACCCGCACCTGCGCGGCACCCGGGCCGGTGACTGGCCGCTGCAGGTGACGAGCGAGGCGGACGCGCTGCGCCAGGAGCCGATCGTGCGCGCGATCGTCGAGTCCGAGCTGCACCAGCGGATCTTCGAGGGCCGGTGGACCGTCGTTCCGTCGTACGCGGACCGCCACGCGGGCGCGCCGTGAGACGGATCCTGGTCCTCGGTGACTCCCTCTGCTTCCACGGGCCCGAGCGTCCCGAGGTGATCACCCATCCCGGTCTCTTCCCCAACGTGCTGGGCCGGGCGATCGGGGCCGAGGTCGACGTCGTGGCCCGGCTCGGCTGGACCGCCCGCGACGTCTGGTGGGCGCTCACCAGGGACCCGAACGTGTGGGGGAGGCTCGTGCCCCGCGCGGACGCGGTCGTCATCGCCGTCGGCGGCATGGACCAGCTGCCCGCGAGCGTGCCGACGTGGCTGCGCGAGTGCATCCCCTACATCCGGTCAGGGGCGGTGCGCCGCCGGGTCCGCGCCGCGTACCACCGGTCGCATCCCTGGCTCGTACGGATCACCGGCGGGCGGATGCGGATGCTCCCGCAGCGTGCCACCGACCACTACCTCACCCGGGTCGTCCAGGGGCTGCGGTACTACCGGCCAGGGCTGCCCGTGGCGGCGCTCACGCCCGCGCCGTACGTCGGCCCGCTCTACCCGTGTCTCCGCGGGCACGCGCCGGCGGTCGCGGCCGCACGCGCCTGGGCGGCACGTGCGGAGGTCGCGTTGGTCGACCTCGACCCGGTCGTCGGGCCCGCGCTCGCCGCGGGCGAGTGCAACCCGGACGGGCTGCACTGGTCATGGGAGGTGCACCGGCAGGTCGGGGAGGCCCTGGCGAGGCTCACGCGGTCAGCCCCCGGCCGCGCGATCACATCCGCGGTCAGCGACGACGCCTGAACTGTCGCGACCCCCCGCTACCGTGATCACGGCACCGGGCGGGGCGAGGCGGGAGGAACACGATGGCGGTCACGGCTGATGACGTTGACGCGGCAACCTCGTGCGTGGTGGCCACCTTGCAACAAGCGACCGACCGGGAATGGTCGGCATCGGCCGGCACCGGGGAGTGGGATTGCTGGCACACAGCCGAGCACATCGGTGACTGTCTGATGTCCTACGCCGGCCAACTCGTCGCCCGACCTGCCACGCGGTATGTGCGCTTCCGCGCCACCGCAGACCAGGACGCCTCCTCCGCCGAGGTCCTGGAGTTCGCCGCGACCGGTGCGGGCATCCTGGCCGCGACACTGCGTACCGCGGTGCCGGAGGTGCGTGCGTATCACCCCAGCGGCATCGCGGACCCCACAGGCTTCGCGGGAATGGGATGCGTAGAGGTGCTCGTGCACGGCGAAGACATCGCACGCGGTCTCGGGCTCGTCCTCGACCCGCCGCGTGACTTGTGTGCTCGCGTACTCACCCGGATGTTCCCGCGAGCCAGCGCCGGCCTTTCCGAGGCCGATTCGTGGACGGCGCTCCTGTGGGCCACGGACCGAGTCGACCTGCCTGGCCGTCGAAGGCAAAGGCACTGGCGTTGGCGCGGCAAGCCGCGGGACGAGTGAGTGCAACGCCAAGATCATAAGGATCGATTGCCGACGGGGAGCGTCCCGATGACCGAGGTCGAGTCAACCGCCGAGGTACAGGCGGTCCAGGTCGACGAGCAGGACACCTTCGCGCGCCGCGACAGCGCGCAGCTGCGACGTGAAGCCGCCGCCGCTGTAGCAGGCGAGCCGTGTCTCCCGGAGGTCGATGTCCTCGCGAGACGCGAGAAGCCGCCTCACGTGTCGCAGCCTCTCGAGGTCCGACACGTCCATGACGCGGCCCCACTTCGCCTCGCCGATCGACAGCAGCCGCCGGGCGCCGCCCTCATCCGCGCCGAGCACCGCCACGTCGATTTCGTACGAGCGGCCCTCGCGAGGGGCGTTGACGAGCCCCCGCGCTGCGCGGACCATCGGGGCTCCAAACGTGTCCGGGGCAGAGAAGCGCTCGGCCCAGGTCCGGCAGATGTCCTCGAAGTGTGGCCCGAGCACGGCGGACTCGAAGCGGTGGCGGGCGTTGCGCCAAACCTCAACGCTGTGGCCAGGCCTTTCGAGTCGTGACCATTCCGGGCGTACGATCGCGTGGTAGAAGTTCACGAGCGGCTCGGTCACGCGGTAGACCGGCCGGTTGGCGCGGAACGCGTCGGGCTCTCGGGCCAAGAGTCCCGCGTCCTCGAGCACGGTCAAGTGGTGTGAGACGTCGGTCGCCTTGCGCCCGAGATAGTTGGCGATGGCGCCGCGCGTCCGGTTGCCGTCGGCGATGGCGGCGAGCGCGGAATGATAGGTCGCGGTGTCGCGCAGATCTGGTTCCTCGTTCAGCAGGTACCGTGCCTCCCGGAACAGCGGGCTGGCGGGGCTGAGCACGGTTCGCGCGATCCAGGCATCGAAGTCCCGGAGAGACTCGGGTGCGTCGTCGCGTACGTACTCCCGCCGGTACGCCGGGGTGCCGCCGACGACAGCATGGACGGCCGCCGCGAGCCGTGGGTGCGTGATGCCCCAGAACTCGGCGGCGCGTCGATAGTCGAGGGTCGACACGGTGAGTTCGAGACCTGCACGCCCGCGCAGTGGGGCGCTGCCGGAGAGCAACTTCCCCATGAAGCTGAGCGCGGACCCACAGAGGATGATCCTGGAGTGGGACTCAAGTCGTTCGCGCCGCCGAGGTCGCAGAGCCGCCTGCAGGACCGAGGGCAGGACGGGGCTGGCGCTGACAAGGTAGGGGAACTCGTCGATCACCACCGGGGTCGGCTTGTGTCTCCCCAGGTCCAGGAGAATGTCGAAGGCTTGCGGCCAGCTGTCAAGGTGCAGCGGGGCGGGCGCCCGCACGTGCTCGGCAAGGGCGTGGCCGAGTTGGCGGAGCGACTCCGATTCGGTGGCCTCGGTCGCTGCGAAGAAGAACCCCCCGGTCGCCTCGCATAGTGCGTCGAGGAGAAAGGTCTTACCCTGGCGTCGCCGGCCCGAGACGACGCCAAGCAGTGCGCCTCGGCCGGGTTCCGCCGCGAACCGGGCCAGCTCGGACCACTCGTACTCGCGGTCGAACATGTCGCTCGGTCGAGGTATCGCGGCCACGAAGATTGATAGTAACGTACTTAGTATAAACGTACTACAAATAATCTTCAGTGGTGCCCGTAACGACCACCTCGCGCAGGCTCGATCGCACAGGCGGTGCGCTAAGCTATGCGCATGCGAGCCGCGCAGCTCCTCCTTAGCAGGCCGCGCTGACGGACCCACGCCCCGGCTTCCGGGTGCGATCCCAGCGCGGCGACCCCTCGTGACGAGGGGTCTTTTCATGTTCTGAGATCCCGGATCAGTCCCGAACAGCCGGGACAGACGAGTCGATGGAGTCCCGAGGACGATGACCGAGACGTATGACTTCAAGGCCATCCAGGACAGGTGGCTGCCCGTCTGGGACGAGATGGCGCCGTTCCGGTCAGGTGAGCCGGGCGACCCGGCAGACGAGCGCCCCAAGCGCTACGTGCTCGACATGTTCTCC
>JBOHCZ010000324.1:0-4136 GCA_050699195.1 Streptomycetales bacterium | reverse complement strand
ACGAGCGTGGGCACCAGCTCGGGGATCGCGGCGTAGCGGGCCTCGTCGTCAAGGTGCGCGGCCAGGTGCCAGGGCTCGTCGTCGGGGGTGCCGACGAGCAGCAGCCCGCCGGGACCGCTGGTCGATGCGCGCAGCGCGCGGGCGAACTCCCGGGTCCGGTCGACCCAGCCCGTCGGCGCCAGGATCTCGCGCAGGATGGCCACGCGTGCAGCGTCCATGGGTACCCATCGTGCCGGATGGCGCCACACTCCGGCGGTCTCCGTAGGGTGGGATCATGTCGAATGGCAAGCCTTCCCCCCACGAACTGCCGGACGCGAGCGGCCTCGTGGTAGGGGTGCTCGGTGGCACGGGCGACCAGGGCCGGGGCCTGGCCCGGAGGTTCGCGGGCGCGGGGCACCGGGTGATGATCGGCTCCCGCAGGGCCACCCGCGCCGAGTCGGTCGCCCGGGATCTGGGCCTGGACAAGGTGGGCGGCGTCGGCAACGCCGCGTGCGCCCGCGAGTCCGACGTCGTCATCGTGGCGGTGCCCTGGGAGGGGCACCGGGCACTGCTCGACTCGCTGGCGCCCGACCTCGAGGGCAAGATCGTCGTCGACTGCGTGAACCCGCTGGGCTTCGACCAGCGAGGCGCCTACGCCCTGCACGTCGGGGAGGGCAGCGCGGCCGAGCAGGCCGCCGCGCTGCTGCCGAACAGCACAGTGGTCGCGGCCTTCCACCACGTCTCTGCGGTAATGCTGAACGACGCGTCGGTCGAGGAGATCGACTGCGACGTCCTCGTCCTCGGCGACGACCGGGAGGCGACCGATCTCGTCCAGGCGCTGGCCGGGCGCGTCCCCCGCATGCGCGGGATCTACGCGGGGCGGCTCCGCAACGCCGGCCAGGTCGAGGCGCTCACCGCCAACCTGGTGTCGGTCAACCGCCGTTACAAGGCGCACGCCGGCCTGCGCGTCACCGATGTCTGAGGAGCTCTCCCGGTCCGGGGGCCCCGCTCGCGTACCCACGGACGATCTCGGCTGCGCGGTCCCCGTGCCGCTGCGTGTGCGCCGGGTGGTCTCCCTCGTCCCGTCCCTGACCGAGGCTGTGGCGCTGACCGCGCCCGGCCTGCTGGTGGGCGCCACCGACTGGTGCACCCATCCGCGCGATCTCGACGTGACGCGGGTCCGTGGTACCAAGAACCCCGCCCTCGACCGGGTCGTCGGGCTCCGGCCGGACCTCGTGATCGCGAACTTCGAGGAGAACCGGCAGCCCGATCTCGACGCCCTGCGCGAGGCCGGCCTCGCGGTGTGGGTCACGGCCCCGCGCACGTTGGCGGAGGCGTTCGGCTCGCTCGACCGGCTGCTCCGGGCCTGCCGGACGCCGCGGCCGGCCTGGCTGGACGCCGCAGAGCAGGCATGGCGCGTCCCGTACGAGGGGCCGCGCAGGCGTGCCGTCATCCCGATCTGGCGCCGCCCGTGGATGGTGCTCGGCGGGGACACGTTCGCGGGCGACGTGCTGCGGCGGCTCGGCGTCGACAACGTGTACGCGGACGCGGCCGAGCGTTACCCGAAGGTCGGTCTCGGGGAGCTCCGGAGCTGCGGGGCCGAGGTCGTGGTGCTGCCCGACGAGCCGTACGCCTTCAACGCGGACGACGGCCCGGACTGCTTCCCCGGTCTCGAGGTGGCCCTGGTGAGCGGGCGCCACCTCGAGTGGTACGGCCCCTCGCTGGCGCTGGCCCGTGAGGTGCTCGGCAGCCAGCTCGCCGCCGCACGGGTGCCCTGACGATGGTCAGGCACATTCAGCGGTACGAGTGCTCCTCGTCCGGGTAGGTCCCGGCCGCCACGTCGTCGGCGTAGCGCCGCGCGGCCTCGGTGAGCACGCCCCGGAGGTCGGCGTAGCGCCGGACGAACTTGGCGCCCGGGCCGGGCGTCAGGCCCGCCATGTCCTGCCAGACCAGCACCTGGGCGTCGCAGTGGGGGCCGGCCCCGATGCCGATCGTCGAGATCGCCAGCACCTCGGTCACGCGCTCCGCCAGCTCCGCGGGCACCACCTCGAGCACCAGCGAGAAGGCGCCCGCCTCCTGCAGCGCCTTGGCCTCGGAGAGCAGGTGCTCGCCGGACTCGCCGCGGCCCTGCACCCGGTAGCCACCCATGGTGTGGACCGACTGCGGGGTCAGGCCGAGGTGGGCCATCACCGGGATCCCGGCGTCGACGAGCGCTTCGACGTGCGGCACGACGCGCGAACCGCCTTCGAGCTTGACGGCGTGCGCCCCCCCTGCCTTCATGAAGCGCGCCGCGGTGTCGAGGGCCCGTGCAGGCGATGCCTGGTAGGACCCGAACGGCAGGTCGGCGACGACCATGGCGCGCCGGGTGCCCCGGACGACTGCGGCGACCAGGGGGAGCAGGTCGTCGACGGTCACGGGCACGGTGGTGTCGTGGCCGAAGACCACGTTGGCCGCTGAGTCCCCGACGAGG
Source organism: Streptomycetales bacterium (assembly GCA_050699195.1). GTDB lineage: Bacteria > Actinomycetota > Actinomycetes > JBOHCZ01 > JBOHCZ01 > JBOHCZ01. Next base: position 1,687 of record JBOHCZ010000324.1, on the reverse strand, counting down.
AGCACGGGGATGCCGACCTCGTCGAAGACGCCGGCGGTGAGGCAGTCGTAGGCGGTGAGCATCGGCCAGCGCTCCCCGCGCTCCTTGGCCGCGGCGATGTCGCGCACGGTGACCCGGCGGTCTGCTGGCGTCCCCCCGTACAGCGCGGTACTGGGCATGGTTGGGTCTCCCATCTCGTGGCGCCGCTATGGCGTCCCCGGATGTCTCCATGGTGGCACGGGGGGTCAAGGACCGGGGTCGGATACGGGGTCAGATACGGGTCGGGTACCAGGGTCAGGTACCGGCTCCGCCGGGGTCAGGCGCGCTCGCGCCAGCGGTTGGTGATGGGCAGCCGGCGGTCGCGGCCGAATGCCTTGAGCGAGATCTTGGGCCCCGGCGGGTACTGTCGCCGCTTGTACTCCGCGTGGTCGACCATCGTGAGGATCCGCTCCACCAGCTCCCGGTCGAACCCGGCGGCGACGATCTGGTCGCGGCCGAAGTCGCGCTCGATGTAGTTCTCGAGTACGTCGTCAAGCACGTCGTAGGAGGGCAGCGAGTCCTGGTCGAGCTGGCCGGGCCGCAGCTCGGCGCTCGGCGCCTTGCTGATGGAGTTCTCCGGGATCGGCGGGATCTCGCCGCGCGCGGCGGCCACCGCGTTGCGCCACCGTGCGAGCCGCCACACGAGCGTCTTGGGAACGTCCTTCAGCGGCGCGAAGCCACCCGCGGTGTCGCCGTAGAGCGTGGAGTAGCCGACCGCCAGCTCGCTCTTGTTCCCGGTCGCCAGCACCAGGTGGCCGTGCTGGTTGGACATCCCCATGAGTGTCGTCCCGCGGATGCGCGCCTGCAGGTTCTCCTCCGCGACGCCGGAGAGCTTCACGGTCTCGAGGTAGGCGTCGAACACCTGCCCGATCGCCACCAGCGAGAAGCGCAGGCCGGTCCGATCCGCGAGGTCGGCCGCGTCGTCGCGGGAGTGTTCCGAGGAGTACCGGCTGGGCATCGCGACGCCGTGCACCCGGTCGCTGCCCAGCGCGTCGACCGCGACGGCGGCGCAGAGCGCGGAGTCGATGCCGCCGGAGAGCCCGATGGCCACGCTGTGGAGGCCGTTCTTCGTGACGTAGTCGCGCAGCCCGGTGACGAGCGCGGCGTACACCTCGGCCTCGTCCCCGAGGCGTGGTGCGACCCCCGCCGTGATGGGGGGGTAGTCCGGCGGCGGGTCCTCGGAGAGGACCGTACGCTTGATCGGGAGAGGTCCGCCCGGCAGCTCGGCGCGGTCCGGCGCGAGGTAGAGGGGGCGTCCGGGCGGCAGGTCGAGGTCGAGCAGCAGGCACCCCTCCTCGAACTGCGGCGCCCGCGCAAGCACCTGACCGGCCGCGTCCACGACCAGCGAGTCGCCGTCGAAGACCAGCTCGTCCTGCCCGCCGACCATGTTGAGATAGGCCAGCGTGCAGCGCGCTTCGGCGGCCCGGCGGCGCACCAGGTCGAGGCGCACGTCGTCCTTGTTCCGCTCGTACGGAGACGCGTTGATGACCAGCAGCAGCCCCGCGTCGGCCTGCCGCGCCGCGGCCACGGGACCACCGTCCTGCCAGAGGTCCTCACAGATCGCGAGCGCCACGTCGATGTCGTGGATCCTCACGACCGTGAGGCGTTCGCCGGGCACGAAGTAGCGGAACTCGTCGAACACCCCGTAGTTGGGCAGGTGGTGCTTGGA
>JBOHCZ010000323.1:0-5448 GCA_050699195.1 Streptomycetales bacterium | reverse complement strand
CGAGCTCGCCGACGGCCTCGAGGCCGACCGTGTCGGTCAGCCCGCCGTCGGTGACGACGGCCGCGGCCGCGAGACCTGTGGCACCGCTGGAGACCGCCATCGCCACGGCGGTCTGGAGCGCGGAGAGCGAGAGTGAGCGCAGCGCGACCGTCGTGGCCACGTAGGTGCGGCCCATCTCGTCGCGCACAGCGGCGCCTTCGCGCGCGTCGTTGCGGATGAGCGCCGACCGCGACAGACCGATGATCTTCGCGTCTTCGGGGTCCAAGGTCGTCTCGCTCACCCCGCTAGCTTACGGCGCCGCCCTCCACCACCCCCGCGGCCCCGACCGGCCCGGACCGGCCCGGACCGGCCCGGACCGGCCCAGGTGATGCTCAGGCGTGCTCGCGGGCCCGGTACCGCGTGTCGGACGGCACCTCGGGCGGTGTGGCCGGGCCGGCAGGCGTGACGAGCAGGCTGCCAACGCGGTTGCGACGCCCCTCGGCGCTCTCGGCGGTCAGCGTGAGCCCCTTGACGTCCGCCCGCGCACCGGGGATCGGCACCCGGCCAAGGTACTTGGCCAGCAGACCGCCGACCGTGTCGACGTCATCCTCCTCGATGTCGACGCCGAACAGCTCGGCGAGCTCCTGTACCGACAGGCGCGCGCTCACCCGGGCCGAGCCGTCCGACAGCCAGGCGACGGCGGGTTTCTCCCGGTCGTACTCGTCGGTGATGTCGCCCACGATCTCCTCGAGGATGTCCTCGATCGTGACGATGCCCGCCGTGCCGCCGTACTCGTCGACGACGACGGCCATGTGGATCTGGCCGGCCTGCATCTCGCGTAGCAGCTCGTCGACCGGCTTGCTATCGGGCACGAACGTCGGCGGCCGCATCACCGACTCGACCCGCTCGGTCGTCTCCCCGTCGCGGTACTCGTACGAGCGCAGCGCGAGGTCCTTGAGGTAGACGATGCCGGCGACGTCGTCCTCGTTCTCGCCCACGACCGGGATGCGTGAGAACCCGCTGCGCAGGGCGAGGGAGAGCGCCTGGCGCAAGGTCTTGTGCTTCTCGATGAACACCATGTCGGTGCGCGGCACCATCACCTCGCGCACGATGGTGTCACCCAGATCGAAGACCGAGTGCACCATGCGGCGCTCCCGCTCCTCGATGAGCCGGTTCTCCTCCGCGAGGTCGACGAACTCGCGGAGCTCGGCCTCCGAGGCGAAGGGGCCGTCCCGGAAGCCCTTGCCCGGCGTGAGGGCGTTGCCGATCAGGATGAGGAGCTGGGGCAGCGGGCCGAGCACCCGGACCAGGGGCAGCAGGACGGCGGCGCCGGCGAGCGCGAACGGGGTGTCGTGCTGGCGGCCCAGCGTGCGCGGGGACACCCCCACGACGACGTAGGACACCACGACCATGATGGCGGTGGCCACGAGCACCGCCTGCCACCCCGCGGGGAAACCGTTCAGGCACAGCACCGTCACCAGCACGGCGGCGAGGAGTTCGCAGCCGGCCCGGATCAGCAGGGTGAGGTTCAGGTAGCGCGGCGGGTCGGCCAGCACCCGCTGCAGCGCGGCGGCGCCGTGCCGTCCCGAGCGGACCAGCTCATCGACCCGGCTGCGGGAGATGCGGGAGATCGCGGTGTCGATGGCCACGAAGAGGCCGGCCACGACGACGAGCAGGATCGCGCTGATGACGAGCCCGATGTCGGCTGTCACCGCGTGCCTCCCGCGGGCCGGGTCTCCCGCCACCCGGCGAGCAGCCGGTCCTGGAGACCGAACATCTCGCGTTCTTCCTGCGGATCGGCATGGTCGTAGCCCAGAAGGTGCAGGATGCCGTGTGCGCAGAGCAGATGGACCTCGTCCTCCGTGCCGTGCCCGGCGTCCCGGGCCTGGCGCCGGGCCACCTGCGGGCAGATCACCACGTCGCCGAGCAGCCCGGGATGTGGCGCGGACTCGTCGTCGCCCCGTCCGGGTCGCAGCTCGTCCATCGGAAAGGCGAGCACGTCCGTGGGCCCGGGCTCGTCCATCCACTGCACGTGCAGCCGCTCCATGGCCTCCTCGTCGACCAGGAGTACGGAAAGGTCGGCGAGCGGATGGATGCGCAGCTGCTCGAGCACGAAGCGGGCGAGGTCGGCCACCCGCACCTCGTCGACGTCGACCCCTGCCTCGTTCGCGATGTCGACCGACAGCTCAGCTCACCTCCCGGGCTGCACTGCGCCCGGCCGGGCGGTACGCCGCTCCGCGGTCTCGCGAACGGTGTGGTTCGCGGCGTCGTACCGGCTGTAGGCGTCGACGATCTCGCTCACCAGCTTGTGCCGGACGACATCGTGGCTGGTGAGCCAGCGGAACTCGACGTCGTCGAGGCCGTCCAGGATCTGCTGGACGACCCGCAGGCCGCTCAGCGTCCCGGCCGGGAGGTCGACCTGGGTCACATCGCCGGTCACGACGACCTTGGACCCGAAGCCGAGCCGGGTCAGGAACATCTTCATCTGCTCCGGCGAGGTGTTCTGTGCCTCGTCGAGGATGATGAACGCGTCGTTGAGTGTGCGGCCGCGCATGTAGGCCAGCGGGGCGACCTCGATGGTGCCCTGGGCCATCAGCTGCGGGATCCGCTCCGGGTCGAGCATGTCGTGCAGCGCGTCGTAGAGCGGCCGCAGGTACGGGTCGATCTTCTCGTACAGCGTCCCGGGCAGGTAACCAAGACGCTCGCCCGCCTCGACGGCCGGGCGGGTGAGGATGTTGCGGGTGACCTGCTTGGCCTGCAGCGCCTTCACGGCCTTGGCCATCGCCAGGTAGGTCTTGCCGGTGCCCGCGGGGCCGATGGAGAACACCACGGTGTGCTTGTCGATCGCGTCGACGTAGCGCTTCTGGTTGAGCGTCTTGGGCCGGATCGTCCGGCCGCGATTGGACAGGATGTCGAGCGTGAGGACATCGGCCGGGCGCTCACTCGCGCTGGAGCGGAGCATCCCGATGGAGCGCTCGACCGCCTCTTCCGTGAGCGGCTGGCCGGTGCGCAGCACCAGCACCATCTCGTCGAAAACACGCTCGATCAGCTCGACCTCGCCGGCATCTCCGGCGTCGCCGTCGACGCTGATCTCGTTCCCCCGGACGTGGATGTCGGTACGCGGGAACGCCCGCTCGATGACCTTGAGGAACACGTCCCCGGTGCCGAGCAGACTCACCATGGGGATCTGGTCGGGGACGACGATCTTGGTCTGGGTCTGGGTCTTGGCCATGGGTCGGCCTTGCGGCCTGTCGTGCCTACCCTCCGCTCTCGGTTGCACGGACTCTCTCATGGTAGCCGCAGCGGGATCCACCCGCGGGCGGCGCATCGGACCCGCACCGGTACGGGTCCGGCGTCAGGGCGTGCCCTGCGTGTCCTAGCCCGGGGGCCATCCCATCCCCCGCCCGCCGAGAACGTGGGCGTGCACGTGGTCAACGGTCTGACCGCCGGCCGGGCCGGTGTTGATCACGATGCGGTAACCCGGCTCCGCGACCCCCTCCTCGGCCGCGACCGAGGCCGCCTCGCGGAGGATCTCCGCCGCCAGCTCCGGGTCGTCCGACGCGATCTCGGCCACGCTGCGGTGATGCGCCTTGGGAACGACCAGGACGTGCGTGGGCGCCTGCGGGTTGATGTCCTGGAAGACGAGCAGCCGTTCGTTCTCGCGAATGACCGTGGCCGGGATCTCGCCCGCCACGATCTTGCAGAACAGGCAGTCGGCCACGGCGGCCATCGGCCCTCACTCCTCCGCATGCTCGTCCCACTCGTCCCACTCGTGCTCGGGCACCTCGGGCACGACCGGCATGATCGGATCCTACGACGCCTGCCCATTCTCCCAGCCGCATCGTCACAACCACCTGACGATGCGTCATGACGCGTCATGACTCACGGCGAAGGGACCGGTCAGCGGGTGTTGAAGGCGTCCCGGAGCCGGGCGAACAGTCCCTGCTGGCCAGGGGCGAACTGCCCGGAGGTCCGGTCCTCGCCGCGCAAGCGTCCGAACCGGCGGAGCAGCTCCTCCTGCTCGGCATCCAGCTTGGTAGGGGTCACCACCTCGACGTGGATGAGCAGGTCGCCCCTGCCCACCCCCTTGAGGTGCGGGATGCCGCGGCCGCGCAGCGGGACGACCTGGCCGGACTGGGTGCCCGGCCTGATCGTGATCTCCTCCTCGCCGTCGAGCGTCTTGAGGGGCACGTGGGTGCCGAGGGCAGCGGCCGACATCGGCAGCGTCACCGTACAGTGCAGGTCGTCCCCGCGCCGCTGGAACACCGAGTGATCCTGCTCGACGATCTCGACGTAGAGGTCACCGGCCGGGCCGCCACCGGGACCCACCTCTCCCTCGCCTCCGAGCTGGATGCGGGTGCCCGTGTCGACACCCGGGGGGATCTTGACCTTGATCGTCCGCCGGGCCCGCACCCGCCCGTCGCCGGCGCACTCGGTGCACGGGCTCGGGATCACCGTCCCGAAACCCTGGCACTGCGGGCACGGCCGCGACGTCATGACCTGGCCGAGGAACGACCGGGTCACCTGGCTGACCTCGCCCTTGCCCCGGCACATGTCGCAGGTCATGGTGTGGGTCCCGGGCTGGGCGCCGTCGCCCTCGCAGGTCCGGCACGTGACGGCGGTTTCGACCTGGATCTCCCGCGTGGTGCCGAAGGCCGCCTCGGACAGGTCGACCTCGACCCGGATCAGCGCGTCCTGCCCGCGCCGCACCCGCGACCGTGGGCCCCGCGTCGTCGCCCCGCCGAAGAAGGCATCCATGATGTCGCTGAACGGGAAGCCCGCCCCGAAGCCACCCGCGCCGGGCCCGGCCGCCCCCGCGAAGGGGTCCGAGCCCAGGTCGTACATCTGCCGCTTCTGCGAATCGGAGAGCACCTCATAGGCCCGGGTGATCTCCTTGAACCGCTCCTGGGTCCGCTCGTCGGGGTTGACGTCGGGATGGAGCTCCCGGGCCAGCCGCCGGTAGGCCTTCTTGATCTCGTCCTGTGTGGCGTCCCGGCGCACACCAAGGATTGCGTAGTAGTCCGTTGCCACCAATTACCCCGCCAGGATCTGTCCGACGTACCGGGCCACCGCGCGCACGGCCCCCATCGTTCCCGGATAGTCCATCCGGGTGGGCCCCACGACCCCCAGTTTCGCGAGCACCTCGTCGCCGGTGCCGTAACCCACGGACACGACCGACGTCGACGCCAGCCCCTCATGGAGGTTCTCATGCCCGATCCGCACCGTGAGGGTCGCCGGGTCCGTGGCCTCGCCGAGCAGGTGCAGGAGCACGACCTGCTCCTCGAGGGCCTCCAGCACCGGGCGGATCGTGTGGGGGAAGTCATGGCCGAACCGCGTGAGGTTCGACGTGCCGCCGAAGACGACACGCTCCTCGTTCTGCTCTACGAGCATCTCGAACAGCACCGAGAGCACACTAGCGACAGCAGGCCGCTCGTCGACGCCGTAGGCGCCCGGCAGCTCGCCCAGCAG
>JBOHCZ010000322.1:0-6803 GCA_050699195.1 Streptomycetales bacterium | reverse complement strand
GGGCGACGGCCAGCGCCGACAGGGCGACGGCCAGCGCGGATGCGGCGGCGGTGACACCAGGTTGGTCGCGCACGGCGTACAGCACGGCGGGCAGCGCCACCAGCGGCACGGTGGCGGCAACCAGGCGCAGCACCCGACGTGTGTCGTGCGTCCACCGGCCGGGGGCCGCGTCGGCCGTCTCCGTGACGGTGTCCAGCACCTCAACGCCCACGAGGCGCGCCGGTGCCTGATCGGGGTGGCGCAGCACCAGCACCTCGCCGTCGAGGACCCCACAGTCCCCGAGGCTGCCCGTGCCCGGCAGCTCCTCGCCTGAGAGGCGACCAAGCGACCATCGCCGGACGTCACCGGCGCCGTCCGGCACCCCGCACAGGCGTACGAACTCCGGAAGCGCCTCTGCGACCGCCGTAGCAGCGGGAACGGCCAGGTCGACGCGCCTCTCGGGGCCGATGACCGTGACGCGGCAGGTGCTCCCTCGCGCGGGCCCCTTCGCTGATGCTGTCGCTGCTGCTGTGGGAGGCCGGGTAGGCCGGGCGGTGGGCCGGGTCATGGGCGCATCGTAAGGCGCGGCGGCCGGCAGCCGGTATCGAGCCGGGGTGCGACTGCGCCGGCCGGCGATCACGGCTAGTATGCGCGCGGACGCCGCGCCGTCACCATCAGGCGGCCGCACGCACCATCGAGGGACCGGACAGGGGATCCGTGAGCCACGTCATCGTCCACCGGCCGGCACGGAGCCTCCCGCCCCGGATCGAGGGCTTCGATCTCGCGGTCTCGGGGCCGCCGCAGACGCCACCGCCGCCCACCGCCGGGCCCGGCGCCTACCTGCAGTACATGCTCCCCGCCGTAGGCAGCTTGGGATCGCTGGTGTTCATCCTCGCGAACCCGCGCCCGCTGTTCATCGCGGGCGGCATCCTGTTCGCCTCCACAGCGATCCTCATCGGCGTCGCGCTCGCCGTCCAGCAGCGCTCCGGCGCCGCCTTCAAGCGCTACCGCGACCGGGTGCGCTACCTGGAGTACCTCGACGAGCTGCGTACGCAGCTGCGCGCCGCCGCGGCGGCGCAGGTCGCCGACGGGCACGCCCGCCACCCCGACCCGGAGGCGCTGTGGCAGGTGCCCGGGCTGCCCGCACGGCTGTGGGAACGGCGCAGGACCGACCCCGACTTCCTCGAGATCCGCGTGGGGATGGGTGACGTCCCGCTGGCCGCACGCCTGCGTCTCGAGGAGTCCGGCAGCCCGCTCACCGACACCGACCCGGTCTGCCGGGAGGAGGCCGAGCTGCTGGTGAACACCAGTGCCAGGCTGCCCGGCCAGCCGGTCACCATCCGTCTCGCCGAGTCCGGCACGGTGAGCGTTCTCGGGCCGCGCACGCAGACCCGGGCGCTGGTACGCGCCATGCTCGCCGGGGTCGCGGCCTGGCATGCCCCAGAAGACGTCCGGGTGGCCGTCTCCGCGTCCTCGGGGACCGTCGGCGAGTGGACCTGGATCAAATGGCTGCCCCATGCCCATCACCCGGAGGCCAGGGACGCCACCGGCACCGCGCGACTCTTCTCCGGGCAGCCGGGCGAGCTGCGGGCCCTCCTGCTGCCCGAGTTCGAGGCACGGCAACGGCGGCGCGCGCAGCCCCGGTCCGGCGACCGTCCCGCCGAGCCCGGCGGCCACCTCATCGTGGTGATCGATCGAGAGGCAGCCCGGCCTGGCACCGGTGACACCGCGCTCGACACCGCGGTCGCCGCCCCGAAGGACCTCGCCGTTACCGTGGTGCACCTGGTCGACGTCCCAGAGAACGAGCCCTCACAGGTCGACCTGCGGCTCGCCGTGGACGCCGGGGGTTCGCTCGCGGCGACGCCTGGGGGCACGGCGGGCACCGCGGGGCAGGCCCGTGCCGACCGGCTGGGAGCCACCCAGGCGGAGGCGCTGGCACGTCGCCTCGCCCCCCTACGGCTGTCCCCGCAGTCGGCCGAGACGCCGGGCGCGGCGCGTGGCGTGGATCTGCCAAGGACGCTCGGGTTCGACCCCGAGACCCTCGACCCCGCGCGTACCTGGCTGCCCCGGCCCGATCCCGAATGGCTCCGGGTGCCGGTCGGCACCGCCCCCGACGGCCGGATCGTGCTCCTCGACCTCAAGGAGTCCGCGGTCGGGGGCATGGGCCCGCACGGCCTGCTGGTGGGCGCCACGGGGTCCGGCAAGAGCGAGCTGCTGCGGACGCTGGTCGTGTCTCTGGTGGCCACCCATGCGCCGGACCGGCTCAACTTCGTGCTCGTGGACTTCAAGGGCGGGGCGACCTTCGCCGGGCTGGCAGAGCTGCCGCACGTCGCCGGGATGATCACCAACCTCGAGGACGAGCCCACGCTGGTCGACCGGTTCCGGGATGCGCTGGACGGCGAGATGCGCCGCCGCCAGCGCATGCTGCGGGCCGCGGGCAACTACTCCTCCGCGCGTGCCTACGAGGCGGCCCGGGCCGCCGGCGCAGCCCTCGAGCCGATGCCCTCCCTGGTGGTCATCGTCGACGAGTTCAGCGAGCTGCTCAGCGCGAAGCCCGACTTCATCGACATGTTCGTCGCGCTCGGGCGGGTCGGCCGGAGCCTCGGCATGCACCTGCTGCTCGCCTCGCAACGGCTCGAGGAAGGGCGGCTGCGCGGCCTCGAGAGCCACCTCAGCTACCGCGTCGCGCTGCGGACGTTCTCCTCGACGGAGAGCCGCGCCGTGCTGGGCGTGCCCGACGCCTACGAGCTGCCGCCGATCCCCGGCTCGGGCTACCTCAAGGTCGACACCTCGGTCTTCGAGCGGTTCCGGGCCGCGTACGTCTCGGCACCGCTCCCGCGTGAGCGGGAGACCGTGGCGGCCGGGCCGGAGCGTTCCCTGCTCCCCTACACCGCGTCAAACTTCCACCTCCCCGAGGACGAGGTGCCCGCGTTCCAGCCCGCCGACGGGGACGAGCCGAGCGTCCTCGACGACGTCGTCGCCCGGCTCCGGGACGCCGGCCGGCGGGCGCACCAGGTGTGGCTGCCCCCGCTGGACAGCCCGCCGACTCTCGACCACCTGCTGCCCGGCATCGACACCGATCCGGTACGCGGGCTCGCGGGCGCCGGCTGGCCCGATCACGGCCGCCTGCGCGCACCGATCGGGATCGTCGACCGGCCGCGCGAGCAGTCCCGGGAGTACCTGACCGCCGACCTCTCGGGGTCCGGTGGCAACGTGGGAGTGATCGGGGGCACCCGCTCGGGAAAGACCACGGCACTGCGCACCCTGGTCGGCGCATTCGCGCTGACCCACACGCCGGGCGAGATCCAGTTCTACTGCCTCGACCTCGGGGGCGGCGGCCTGGTGGCGCTCGACGCGCTGCCCCACGTCGGAACGGTCGCCACCCGGCTCGAACCCGAGCTGGTCCGCCGCCTCGTCGCCGAGCTGGCGACCCTGCTCGAGGAGCGTGAGCAGCGGTTCCGCAAGAACGGCATCGACTCGATGGCGACGATGCGGGCCTGGCGGGCCGCCGGGCGGCTGCCCGACGAGACCCGGGGTGACGTCGTGCTCGTCCTCGACGGATGGCCAAGGTTCCGGCGGGACTTCGAGGACCTCGAGCCGGTCGTCATGGACCTCGCCTCCAGGGGGCTCGGGTACGGCATCCACGTCGTGCTCACCGCGAACCGCTGGTTCGACGTCAAGCCCGCGCTCAAGGACACCCTGGGGACCCGGCTGGAGCTACGGATCGGCGACCCCATCGAGTCCGAGATCGACCGGCGGGCGGCGGCCAATGTGCCGACGGACCGGCCGGGCCGGGGACTGACCACCGACAAGCTGCACGGCCAGGTGGCCCTGCCCCGCATCGACGGTATACCGACCGATGACGACCTCGCAGGCGCGCTGGCCGATTTCGGGGAACGGTCCGCGGCGGCGTGGGGGCGACCGGCGGCTCCGCCGGTGCGGGTACTCCCGCCGCGCGTCGCGCGCTCCGAGCTGCCGGCACCGGGCACCGACGCCCGGCCCGGCGTACCCGTCGGGCTCGGCGAGCTCGACCTGGCCCCCGCCTACGTGGACCTCACCGGACCCGACCCCCACTTCCTCCTCTTCGGTGACGGGCAGTCGGGCAAGACGACGCTGCTGCGGACCTTCCTCACGGGGTTGGTCCAGCGCCAGTCGCCCGACCAGGCCCGCGTCGTCGTCGTGGACTACCGCAGGACGCTGCTCGGCGCCATCGACGAGCCCCACCTGCTGGCCTACGCCGGCGCCGCCCCCGCTCTGGACGCCGTCGTGGCGGATCTTCACGGCTCGCTCACCCGGCGGCTCCCGGGTCCCGGCGTCACCCCGCGCCAGCTGCGGGAGCGGAGCTGGTGGAGCGGCCCGGCGGTGTACCTCGTCGTCGACGACCACGACCTGGTGGTGACACCCACGTCGAACCCGCTCGGGCCGCTGGTCGACCTGCTGGCCCAGTCCAGGGACATCGGCCTCCACCTGATCCTTGCGCGGCGGGTCGGCGGCGCGGGCCGCGCGGCCTTCGAACCGGTGATCCAGCGGCTGAAGGAGCTCGCGACACCCGGCATCATCCTGTCCGGGGACCGGGCCGAGGGGGCGATCCTGGGCCCGTACCGTGCCTCCGAGCAGCCGCCCGGGCGCGGGCTGTTCGTGAGCCGCAACGCGCGGGTCCAGCTCATTCAGGTGGCGGCCGATCTCTGACGGGACACCCGCCGTCAGTCGACCTCGATCTGCTCCAGCGGCGCCCCCAGCGGCAGCATGCGCAGCCAGGACGCCGGGACCACCTGCAGGCGTGATCCGTCATAGCCCAGGGCGCTGAGCGCCGCGCTGTCCTCGATGGGGTAGCCACGGCCTTCGGCGACGAGCACGGCGGGCGACTCCGCGGAGGGCTCGCGCGCCGCCCTGCTGGCCCCGACGAGCAGCGCCGGGCCCGAGGCCTGCCAGATCGTCGCCTTGCTGAGGTCGCGGGCGCCCGGGGTGCGCGTGGTGTTGCTCTTCGGCAGCGTGTCGATCACGGCCACGTCGCCGGAGTTCGAGCTGCACGACCACACCTGCCTCGGCGCGCGGGCGAGCGGCGGCGCGTCGGGCCAGTCCGGGCTGCCGATGGGCCGCCCCACCGGGGCGGTGCTCAGCACATCGCCGGAGACCTCCGTGCTGGCCGGCAGATCGGGGCCGTAGATGAGCTGCAGCGTGGTGCGGTTGGGCACAGGATGAAGCCGGCCGCCGGAGGCCACGTAGAGGGCACCGTCGTCCGTGTCGGTAACCAGGGTGCCGACGCCGAGCAAATCCGGGTCACCCGCACCCCCGCCCGCGTCCGAGAGCTCGACGGGTGCCATGTCAGGACCTTTCGGCACGTCCGCCACGAGTCCCTCCGGCACCGGGACGACATCGGAGTCGTCGTAGCCGAGGCGAGCGCGGACCTCGGCGTCGCTGACGTCGAACCGCCGCCCGCCAGCCAGCAGCCAGTACCGCTCCCCGTCGTAGACCGCGACCGCCTGCGCCGCTTCCTGTCCGGAGGGTGCGGCGCGGCCGATCAGCACGCTGACCTGCCGGCCGCGGACGCAGGTGAGGTAGCTGGGTGAGGCGTCGATCTGCGGCGGGGCGGAGGGCATCTCGTCACTGCCGATGTTGGCCCCCCTGGGCAGGCGCGCGAGGAGCTTCTCGTCGACGGTGATCGTCTCGTCGGTGTCTGCGGCACTGCCGAGAGCGAGCCGCAGACCCGTCTCGTTGACGATCTGGCGCAGCGTGCCGTCATCGACGAGGAACCGGGTCGCGGACCCCTCCGCGACCACGACGTTGCCGTTGCGCTTCCAGTCGTCCGGAGGGCCGGCGTCGACCACTCCGAAGATGCCGGCGCCCAGCATGCACAGCGCGGCCATCCCTGCGCCGCCCCCGAGCGTGCGGTTGTGCCGCGGCTCGTCGAGCAGTGACGGCCGATCCGAGCCCAGCCGGAAGGCGAGTACCACCCGGCGGCGACGCAGCGTCTGAGCCTCGGCGCGGTCGCGCTCGTTCATCATCGACCTCGTCCCCGTTCAGGCCTTGAACTGCGATGTCTTCTGGCGGTCGTACTGCGGTCGTACTGCGGTCTGATGGGGGTCCTATGGCGGTCACGGTTGCGCCCCCGGCGCCGGTTGCATCGTGACAACGATGTGCCATGCTATGACCCGCTGTGATGTGCGCGTTGAGAGGGGAGGCAGTTGACGGTTCGCAGGATTACGCTCGTGGGCACTTTGGGTGCCCTTGCATTAGTGGGCTTCTCGGGGACCGCAGTAGCGTCGGACGGTATGCCAGGGGCAGAGGTCAACGCACTCGGGATCAAGACCGGCGTGAGCGTTCCCGCGCAGCCCAATGACCCTGGGGGGCTCGGTGAGCTGGTTCCCGACCTGCCAGGGCCCGGGGAGCCACCGGGGGCTCCGGAGCTTCCGGACCTCCCACCGGATCCGCCTGAGGGACCTCCGGGTGGCCTGGTTCCCAACCCACCGGAGCAGCCGCCCGAGCAGCCCGCGCCGCCCGAGCAGCCCGCGCCGCCCGAGCAGCCGCCGGGCGAGCAGCCGCCGGGCGACCTGGTTCCCGACGCTCCGGAGGAGCCGAAGGAGCCACCGGCGATGGTCGCCCAGGACGCGGAACCACAGGCTCGCCCTGCGGTCGCCGCGCTCCCGGGTACGGGGGCCGACGCACCGCTTCTCGGGGGTCTCGCCGCAGCGCTGATGCTCTTCGGAGGGGCCCTGGTCGGCGCGGCGCGCAAGCTCCGGCCGGAGTGACGGTACGGGGCGGCCGTTCCTAGCAACGGCGCGTCATCGGTACACCAGGAGGCGCCCCCGCTCGCCGGGGGCGCC
>JBOHCZ010000321.1:0-2716 GCA_050699195.1 Streptomycetales bacterium | reverse complement strand
CGGCGTCGGACCGGTCGCGGTGCGCGCCCACCTCGCCCCGTTCCTGCCGTCGCACGCCCAGCACCCCGACGCGGACCGGCGGGACGGGATCGGCCCGATCAGCGCGGCCCCCTACGGCTCGGCCGGCGTGCTGCCGATCTCGTGGGCCTACATCCGCCTGATGGGCGGTGCGGGTCTCACGCGCGCCACGCACGCGGCGGTGCTCGCGGCCAACTACCTCGCCAAGCGGCTGGCTCCGCACTACCCGGTGCTCTACGCGGGCGCCCGGGGACTGGTGGCTCACGAGTGCATCGTCGATCTCCGGGGGATCACCAAAGAGACCGGCGTCACTGTCGAGGACGTCGCCAAGCGGCTGATCGACTACGGGTTCCACGCCCCGACGATGTCCTTTCCCGTCGCGGGCACGCTGATGATCGAGCCGACTGAGAGCGAGGACGTCGCGGAGCTCGACCGGTTCTGTGACGCGATGATCGCGATCAAGGCCGAGATCGACCGGGTGGGTTCCGGTGCGCTGGACCGGGAGGACAACCCGCTCAGGAACGCGCCGCACACGGCGGAGATGCTCGTGGGGGATTGGCGGCACGGCTACCCCCGCGAGGAGGCGGTCTTCCCTGGTGGGGTGCTGCCCGCCGACAAGTACTGGACCCCGGTGCGGCGCATCCAGGGCGCCTACGGTGACCGCAACCTGGTCTGCAGCTGCCCACCCGTCGGAGGCTGATTGATCGCGCGCCACGCACGCTCCGCCGCCGTACCTACTCATACGATGCGCAGATGACACGTCTCGCGGCAGTGCACGGTGTGCTCCCCCCTCACCGGTACGCACAGCGAGAGATCACCGAGGCGTTCGCCGACATGTGCCTGAGCCGGCCGGGGGACCGGCGGCTGCTCGAGCGCTTCCACGCCGCGGCGGGGGTGGGCACCCGACACTTCGCCCTGCCCCTCGACCGCTATCGCACGCTCGAAGGGTTCGGCCAGGCCAACGGCGCCTTCATCGACGCGGCCATGGAGTTGGGCGAGCAGGCCGTGAAGGGCGCCCTCGCCGAGGCGGGGCTCACCGCGCCCGATGTGGATCTCATCGTCGCCACCTCGGTGACCGGCATCGCCACACCCTCCATCGACGCCCGCCTCGTCGGCCGGCTGGGGCTGCGCGAGGACGTCAAACGGATCCCGGTGTTCGGGCTGGGCTGCGTGGCCGGCGCCGCGGGCATCGCGCGGCTGCACGACTACCTGCGCGCCTGGCCGGAGCAGGTCGCGGTGCTGCTGTCGGTGGAGCTGTGCTCGCTCACGATGCAGCGCGACGACGCCTCGCCGGCGAACCTCGTCGCGAGCGCGCTGTTCGGCGACGGGGCGGCCGCGGTGGTCGCGGTGGGTGAGGATCGGGCCCGTTCGCTGGGCTGCGCCGGGCCGCGGGTCGTCGCCACCCGAAGCCGGCTCTACCCGTCGAGCGAGCGCGTGATGGGCTGGGACATCGGCGGAAGCGGGTTCCGTATCGTCCTCGACGCGAGCGTCGCCGACGTCGTCGAGGAGTACCTCGGCCGAGACGTGGGCGCCTTCCTCGACGGGAACGGCCTCAGCACCGGCGAGGTGGGCACCTGGGTGTGTCACCCAGGCGGACCCAAGGTGCTGGAGGCGATGCAGCGGGCGCTCCGCCTGCCCGCCGGCGCACTCGAGCGCACCTGGCGTTCCCTCGAGCAGGTCGGCAACCTGTCCTCGGCCTCCGTGCTGCTCGTGCTGCGCGACACCATGGCGGCGGGGCGTCCCGCCCCCGGCGAGCCGGGGGTCCTGCTGGCGATGGGCCCCGGGTTCTGCTCCGAGCTCGTCCTGCTGCGGGGGTGAGGCGATGGCCGCCGGCACCGCCTCCGAGATCGCGTTCACGGCCCTCGTGGCGCTCGTCGCCGTGGAACGGCTGGCCGAGCTTGTGGTGGCCAGGCGGCACCTGCGGTGGCTCCTCTCGGCGGGAGGCGTCGAGTACGGCCGGGCGCACTACCCTCCGATGGTCCTCCTGCACGCGGGCCTGCTCGTGGGGGCCCTCGCCGAGGTGTGGCTCGGCGGGCGCGCGTTCGTCCCGCTGGTGGGCTATCCCGCGCTCGCCCTCACCATCGGCGCCCAGGCACTGCGCTGGTGGTGCATCGCCGCCCTCGGGCGGCGCTGGACCACGCGCGTTGTGGTGCTGCCGGGGCTTGCTCGCGTGAGCGGTGGCCCGTACCGGTGGCTGCGCCACCCCAACTACCTCGCCGTTGTCGTGGAGGGCATCGCGCTGCCCCTCGTACACACCGCGTGGGTCACCGCCCTGCTGTTCACGATCGCGAACGCGGCGCTGCTCAGGGTGCGGATACGCACCGAGGACGCCGCCCTGGCCGCGGCATCGGCTCGATGATCGACCTGCTGGTCGCAGGCGGCGGGCCGGTAGGGCTGGGCACCGCCGTCCTCGCCGCGCAGTCGGGCATGCGCGTGGTCGTCGCCGAGCCGCGAACCGGACCGATCGACAAGGCCTGCGGGGAAGGCCTGATGCCGGGCGCCGTCGCCGCCCTGCGCGATCTCGGCGTCGCGCTCGACGGGAGACCCTTCGCCGGCATCCGCTACGTCGGCTCGGGGCGCGGCGTCGAGGGACGCTTCCGCGCCGGCTGCGGGCTGGGCGTGCGGCGCACCGTGCTCCACGCGGCCCTCGCCGCCGCGCCCCGAGCCGACGTAGCGGATGCCGGCGAAGGGTCTCCCG
>JBOHCZ010000320.1:0-7949 GCA_050699195.1 Streptomycetales bacterium | reverse complement strand
GACCTTATGTCCGTGGAAGGCGAAGGAGATCCGGCCGACCGTTTGACCCGGCCCCGCCCGGGACACGCCGACCTCGCCGGCGCGATCAAGTACGGCTTCCACGACGTGCGCGACGTCTTGGAGCGCGCGAGCGCCCGCGAGACGGCCGCCCGCGTGGCCCTCGGCGAGGTCGCGCGCGGGTTCCTCCAGCAGGTCGCCGCGGTCGAGATCGTCAGCCACGTGGTGGCGATCGGCACCGCCGAGGCACCCCGAGGGGTGGTGCCGCGCCCCGACGACCGCAAGCGGGTCGACGACGACCCGGTGCGCTGCTTCGATGAGCGGTCCAGCGCGGCGATGGTGGCCGAGATCGACACCGCCCGGCGGGAGGCCGATACGCTCGGCGGCGTGGTGGAGGTGCTCGCCTACGGTGTGCCGCCCGGGCTGGGCAGCCACGTCCACGGCGACCGCCGCCTCGACGCCCGTATCGCCGGCGCTCTGATGAGCATCCAGGCCATCAAGGGCGTCGAGGTGGGCGACGGGTTCGACCTGGCCCGCCGCCGGGGCTCACGGGCCCACGACGAGATCGTGGACAGCCCCGAGGGGGTCCGCCGCCGCACCGCGCGCAGCGGCGGCACGGAGGGCGGCATGAGCACGGGCGAGGTGCTGCGGGTGCGTGCGGCCATGAAGCCGATCTCGACGGTGCCCCGCCAGCTGGCCACCGTCGACGTCCGGACCCGCGAGCCCGCGAAGGCCATCAACCAGCGCTCCGACGCCTGTGCCGTCCCGGCCGCCGGAGTCGTCGCCGAGGCCATGGTCGCGCTCGTGCTCGCGCAGGCGGCGCTGGAGAAGCTCGGCGGTGACTCGGCCGACGAGACCGCGCGCAACCTGCGCTCCTACCTCGACAACCTGGTGATCCGGTGAGCCCCTCCGCCGTCCTCGTCGGGCCGCCCGGGGCGGGGAAGTCGACCGTCGGGCGGATCGTCGCCGGACGCCGCGCCGAAGCCTTCCGCGACACCGACGCCGACGTCGAGGCCACCACCGGGTCGACGATCTCCGACATCTTCGTCGAGCAGGGGGAGGCGCACTTCCGCGCCCTCGAGCGGGCCGCGGTCCGACTCGCCCTGGCCGAGCACGAGGGGGTGCTGGCCCTCGGCGGCGGAGCGGTCCTCGACCCGGGCACCCGGGCCCTGCTGCGCGGCCTGCCCGTGGTGTTCCTCGACGTGGACCTGCCCGACGCCGCCGCCCGCGTCGGTCTCAACCGGGACCGCCCGCTGCTCATCGGCAACCCCCGTGCCCGGCTGTGTACGCTCATGGCGCAGCGCCGCCCCCTCTACACGGAGGTCGCGACCGCGACCGTCCCCACCGGGGGGCGTACCCCGGACGAGGTCGCCGACGCGGTCTCCGCCGCGCTGCCCGCCGCGACCCGGGAGGAGACCCGATGAGCCGCATCCGGGTTGGCGGCCCAGCGCCCTACGACGTCGTGGTCGGCACCGACCTGCTGGCGGATCTCGACGGTCTCCTCCCGGCCGGCGTGCGGCGGGTCGCGGTGCTCCACCCCCGCGCGGTACGCCGCACCGGTGAGGCGCTGCGCGACCGGCTGACCGCGCAGGGGTACGGGGCGCAGGTCGTCGAGGTGCCCGACGGTGAGGAGGCCAAGGAGCTCGCCGTGGCGGCGTTCTGCTGGCAGGTCCTCGGCCGCGCCGGATTCACCCGCAGCGACGTCCTGATCGGCGTCGGCGGGGGCGCCACGACGGATCTCGCCGGGTTCGTCGCGGCGACCTGGTTGCGGGGGGTCACGGTCATCCATCTCCCGACCACACTGCTCGGCATGGTCGACGCCGCCATAGGGGGCAAGGCGGCCATCAACACCGCCCAGGGCAAGAACCTGGTGGGGGCGTTCCACCCGCCGGCCGGGGTGCTGTGCGACCTCGCGGCGCTCCAGACGTTGCCGCACGACGACTACGTCGCCGGGCTCGCCGAGGTCGTCAAGGCCGGTTTCATCGCCGACCCCGTCATCCTGGACCGCATCGAGGCCGACCCGGAGGGCGCGACGCGCGTATCGGGCCCACAGACCCAGGAGCTGGTCGAGCGGGCCGTGCGGGTCAAGGCGGAGATCGTCGCGGCCGACCCGGGTGAGCGCGCCACCGACGTGCCAGGACGCGAGATCCTCAACTACGGGCACACCCTGGCGCACGCCATCGAGAAGGTCGAGGGGTACCGCTGGCGGCACGGCGCGGCGGTGGCCGTCGGCCTGGTGTACGCCGCCGAGCTCGGCCGGCTCGCCGGGCGGCTCGACAACGCGACCGCGCGGCGGCACCGCGACGTCCTGCAGGCCCTCGGGCTGCCCGCCTCGTACCGCCGGGACGCCTGGCCCAGCCTGCTCGAGAGCATGCGCGTCGACAAGAAGGCCCGAGGTGACCGTCTCCGGTTCGTGGTCCTCGACGGGCTGGCCAAGCCCGCGATCCTCGAGGCTCCCGACCCTGCCCTGCTCGTGCGGGCGTACCGGGAGGCCAGCACGTGATGCGGGTGCTCGTACTCAACGGGCCGAACCTCGCGCGGCTCGGCAGCCGTGAGCCAGACGTCTACGGCGCGGCGTCCTACGGCGACCTGGTGGCCCTCTGCCAGGAGGCCGGCACCGAGCTGGGACTCGATGTCGAGGTTCGCCAGACCGACGACGAGGCCGAGCTGGTCGGCTGGCTGCACGACGCCGCGGACGTGGCGGTTCCCGTGGTGCTCAACCCGGCGGCCTTCACGCATTACTCCTACGCCGTCCGGGACGCCGCGGGCCAGCTCACCGCGCCGCTGATCGAGGTCCACATCACCAACCCCGCGGCCCGCGAGGAGTTCCGGCACACCAGCGTGGTCGCGGGCGTGGCGACGGGCACGATCGCGGGGTTCGGGCTGACCTCCTACCGGCTCGCCCTGGAGGCGCTCGCTCGGCTCGCGCCACCGCGCTGAAACACGACCTCCCTCCGGCGGCTCCCGCGAGGCAACGAATCCCCGCGCGCAGCATTAGCCTCGGTGCTATGCCCGACACCCACGCCCTCCGCCGTGACCGCCTCCGCAGTGTGCTGGCCGATCGGGACGCCGCGGCCGCCCTCGTGACGCGCCTGGTCAACGTCCGCTACCTCACCGGCTTCACCGGGTCCAACGCCGCGCTCCTGATGACCCGCGACGGTGCGGTGTTCGCGACGGACGGCCGCTATGCCGTGCAGGCCGCCGAGCAGGTACCCGACCTCGAGCGGCTGATCGCGCGCCCGTGCGCGCTGGCGCTGGCCTCCCGCGCCGCACGGGACGGGGTGAAGCGGATCGCCTTCGAGGAGCACGACGTCACCGTCGAGCTGCACGGCATGCTTGCCGGTGCGGCCGGAGGGGCCCACCTGGTACCCGGCGGGCGCGCCGTCGAGCAGCTCCGTGAGGTCAAGGACGAGGAGGAGATCCGTCTGCTGGCCGAGGCGTGCGCGATCGGCGACCGTGCGCTGTCGGAGATGCTGGAGTCGATCCTGTTCGGGCGTACCGAGCGGCATATCGCCCACGAGCTCGAACGGCGGATGGTCGAGCACGGCGCGGACGGACCGGCCTTCGAAACGATCGTCGCCAGCGGTCCGAACTCCGCGCTCCCGCATCATCGTCCCGGTGATCGGCGGGTCGAGGAGGGTGACTTCCTCAAGATCGACTTCGGCGCCCTCTACCACGGCTACCACGCCGACATGACGCGTACCTTCGTCATCGGCACCGAGCCCGCGGCCTGGCAGATCGAGATCTACGACGTGGTCTTCGCCGCTCAGCGGGCCGGCCGCGAGGCGCTCGCCCCGGGTGCGGCCTACGCCGAGGTCGACAGGACCGCCCGCAGCGTCGTCCAGGAGGCAGGCTACGGCGATTACTTCCCCCACGGCCTGGGGCACGGCGTGGGGCTCGAGATCCACGAGGACCCGCGGCTGAACCACGGCGCGGCCGGTAAACTGAACGCCCGCACGCCGGTCACGGTCGAGCCGGGGATCTACCTCCCCGGCCGGGGTGGCGTCCGCATCGAGGACACCCTCGTCGTCCGCGACGTCGAGGACGGCGGGCCTGAGTTGCTCACCATCACGACCAAAGAGCTGCTCGTCCTCTAGCCCTCGCGAGGGCGCGGGGCGGGCGCCCTCCGTATCCAGGAGAGACGGCACCCGTGGCGACCACGAACGACCTCAAGAACGGCATGACGCTCAATCTCGACGGCGAGTTGTGGAGCGTCGTCGATTTCCAGCACGTCAAGCCCGGCAAGGGCGGCGCGTTCGTCCGTACCAAGCTCAAGAACGTGCTCTCGGGCAAGGTGCTGGACAGGACCTTCAACGCGGGGGTGAAGGTCGACGTCGCCATGGTCGACAAGCGCCAGATGCAGTACCTCTACGCGGAGGGCCCGGACTTCGTGTTCATGGACACCCAGACCTTCGACCAGGCCCACGTGCAGCGTGAGGTCGTGGGGGTGGCGGCCCGCTACCTCCTGGAGAACCAGGACGCCGTGGTGGCGTTCCACGAGGCGAACCCGCTCTACGTCGAGCTCCCGGCGGCGGTCGAGCTCGAGATCACCTACACCGAGCCGGGTGTGCAGGGCGACCGCTCGACCGGTGGTAAGAAGCCCGCCACCCTCGAGACCGGTGCCGAGGTGCAGGTGCCGCTCTTCATCACGACAGGTGAGAAGATCAAGGTCGACACCCGGTCGGGGGACTACCTCGGCCGTGCCTGACCCGCCCGCGCACCCGAGGAGCGTTCCCGTGGTGGCAGCCCGGACGAAAGCCCGCCGGCGCGCTCTCGACGTCCTCTACGAGGCGGACGTGCGTGGCGTCGAGCCGTCGTGGGTGCTCGCCGAGAGCGCGCAACGCAGCGGGCCGCGCCTCGCTGACTACACCACCACGCTGGTGGAGGGCGTCGCCGCGCACCGGGCACGCATCGACGAGCTGCTCTCGATCTACTCCGTCGGCTGGGCGCTCGACCGCATGCCGGTCGTGGACCGCAACGTTTTGCGGTTGGGGGCCTACGAGCTGATGTGGATGGACACCGTGCCCGACGCCGTGGCCATCAGCGAAGCGGTCTCACTGGCCCGCGAGCTCTCGACGGACGAGTCGCCGTACTTCGTGAACGGCCTGCTCGCCCGCCTGGTCGACATCAAGCCCACCGCCTGCGCCGGTGAGTCGGGCTGAACGGCACGCGGCACCGCCGCGTGGCGGCGGGCTCAGGCGGTCTCCACCGCCTGACGGGCCTCCGCGTTGAGCACCCCCCAGTTGATGAGCTGCTCGGTCAGCACGCTGGGGGACTGGTCGTAGATCACGGCGAGGGTGCGCAGGTCGTCCTGGCGGATCGACAGCACCTTCCCGTTGTAGTCCCCCCGCTGGCTCTGGATCGTCGCCGCGTAGCGCAGCAGTGGCCCGGCGTTGTCCTGGGGCACGTGCTGGAGCCGCTCGAGGTCGATCACCAGGCGCGGCGGCGGCTCCGCCGCGCCACCCGGCGTCTCGCCAGGCAGCAGCTCGGCGACGGGCACGCCGTAGAAGTCCGCCAGCTCGGCGAGGCGCTGCACCGTGACGGCTCGGTCCCCCCGCTCGTAGGAACCGACGACCACGGCCTTCCAACGCCCCTCGGACTTCTGCTCGACACCATGCAGGGACAGCCCCTGCTGGGTGCGGATCGCGCGCAGCCGCGATCCCAGCGCTTTCGCGTACTCAGTGGACATTGAGACTCCCAAGGCAGTGACGTACCGTAACGGCTTGTGCCCCCGTGCATCGGTCACACCGTTGGGTCTCACCAAGGAGCGGTGATGTTCAGCGCACACTGTTGTGCAACCCCCACACCTCGGATGGGCACCCGATGGTAGACATCAGCCCGGTCGTTACAGTGTGTAATGCTACGCAGAGTGATGTACGGGGTCAAACGGAAACGCGGACTCGGAGGTCGCGCGACATTTCCGGGCCCACGTGCTGCCCTGATAGCGTTGAGGCGATCCGGCTCCTTTAACGACCCGTCCCGTGAGGCGGGGAAGGAGGCCCCAGGCCATGACCCCTGCGCACCCGCCGTCCGTGTCCGGCATCGATCTCGCGACGGCGACGACGGTTCTCGAAGCGCCCGACATCAGGCGGGCCCTGACCCGCATCGCCCACGAGATCCTCGAACGTGCGAAGGGCGCCGACGACATCGTGCTGCTCGGCATCCCCACCCGCGGGGTCAACCTCGCCGGCCGGCTCGGCCGGCGCATCGCGGAGGTCGAGGGCGCCGAGGTTCCGGTAGGCGCGCTCGACGTCACGATGTACCGCGACGACCTGCGGCTCAAGCCGGCCCGGGCGCTCGAGCGCACGGTCGTCCCGAACGGCGGGATCGAGGGACGGCTGGTCATCCTCGTCGACGACGTGCTCTACTCCGGCCGCACCATCCGTGCGGCCCTCGACGCAATCAACGACATCGGCCGGCCCCGCGCGGTCCAGCTCGCCGTCCTCGTCGACCGGGGGCATCGCGAGCTGCCCATCCGAGCCGACTATGTCGGGAAGAACCTCCCCACATCCCTGCGCGAGACCGTCAAGGTGCTGCTCGACGAGGAGGACGGCAGCGACGGCGTGCTCATCGGCCGCGCCCTGTCGGGCGACCGGCATGCCGGACCGAGCCACGCCGGGGGGGCCGAGGGGGTCGAGGGGGTCGAGGGGGTGAGGTCATGAAGGGCCATCTGCTCTCCGCAGCCGATCTCGACCGTGCGGACGCGCTGCTGGTCCTCGACACCGCCGAGGAGCTGGCCCTGCTGGCCGACCGGCCGATCAAGAAGCTGCCGACGCTGCGCGGCCGGACCGTCGTGAACCTCTTCTTCGAAGACTCCACCCGCACCCGGATCTCCTTCGAGGCGGCGGCCAAGCGGCTCTCCGCCGACGTCCTCAACTTCTCGGCCAAGGGGTCGAGCGTGTCCAAGGGCGAGAACCTCAAGGACACCGCGCTCACCCTGGAGGCCATGGGCGCCGACCTCGTCGTGGTCCGCCACGCCGCCAGCGGGGCACCGCACCGCCTGGCGGCGAGTGGCTGGACGCGGTGCGGCGTGGTCAACGCGGGCGACGGCACCCACGAGCACCCCACCCAGGCGCTGCTCGACGCCTACACGATGCGGCGCAGGCTCGGCCGCCTCGAGGGCCGCCGCGTGACCATCGTCGGCGACGTGCTCCACAGCCGGGTCGCCCGCTCCAACGTCCTGCTGCTGCACACCCTCGGAGCCGAGGTGACCCTGGTCGGCCCGCCCACCCTGCTCCCCGTGGGGGTCGAGACGTGGCCGTGCGCCACCTCCTACGACCTCGACGTCGTGCTGCCCAAAAGCGACGTCGTGATGATGCTGCGCGTGCAGCAGGAGCGGATGAACGCCGCCTACTTCCCGAGCGTGCGCGAGTACAGCCGGCGCTACGGGCTCGACATCCCGCGGATGGCGGCGTTGCCCGAGCACGCGATCGTGATGCATCCCGGCCCGATGAACCGCGGCATGGAGATCGCCGCGGAGGTGGCCGACGCTCCGCGGTCGACGATCGTCGAGCAGGTCAGCAACGGCGTCGTGGTCCGGATGGCGGTGCTGTACCTGCTGCTCGGCGGAAGCGCGCCCGCCATCGGCACAGGCCTGCTCGGGCAGGGTGCCGCCGGGCAGGAGGTGCCCGCGTGACCCGCTGGCTGCTCAATGGCGCGGGGGTGCTCGGGGGTGAGCCCCGGGACCTGCTGCTCGACGGCGACCTGGTCGTGGACGTCGGGACGGCCCTGCGCGCGGAGCCCCGCACCGAGGTGCTCGACGCAGGCGGTCTCGTCGCCCTCCCCGGCCTGGTCGACCTCCACACCCATCTCCGTGAGCCGGGCCGCGAGGACGCCGAGACCGTGGAGTCCGGTACCCGGGCGGCCGCACTCGGTGGGTTCACCGCGGTGCACGCGATGGCGAACACCGAGCCGGTGGCCGACACCGCCGGTGTCGTCGAGCAGGTCTACCG
>JBOHCZ010000319.1:0-3127 GCA_050699195.1 Streptomycetales bacterium | reverse complement strand
CAGCCAGCACCGACAACACGATCCGGATCTTGTCCTCGACCGGGAACACCGGGGGACGACTCATCAGGACTCTCCTTGGTCTCAGAGGTCAACTAACCCCTGTGCCAAGAATTCTGACGCGCGACATTGGCACTTCCGCCCCTATTTCGGCGTCCGACACGTCGATAACGCCAAGATCGGCGGTACCCCTGCGGTTGGGGGCGGCTACCAGGAGCGCGGCTTCCCCGGCTCGTACAGCCAGACCTGGAAGAACCGGTCCAGCCGCCGGCCGGAGGCCTCCTCCGCCAGCGCCACCAGGTCGGGGGTGCTCGCGTCACCCCCGGAGTTCTCGGCGTGCCAGCGTTTCAGGAGCGTCCAGAACGCCTCGGCGCCGATCTTCTCCCGCAGCGCCTGCAGGGTCATCGCGCCGCGCACGTAGACCGACTCGGCGAACATCCCGCGGGCGCCAGGGTCGCCGGGCGGCGGGTCCCAGAAGGAGCTGCCCGCCGGCTCGGCGTACCACCGGTCGAACTGCTCCGCGGGTGTGCGCCTGCCGTCGTGCTCCTTCCACAGCCACTCCGCGTACGTGGCGAACCCCTCGTTGAGCCAGATGTCCTGCCACCGCGAGAGCGTGACGCTGTTGCCGAACCACTGGTGGGCGAGCTCGTGGGCGACGGTGATCTCACCGGGCGGCCCGGAGTAGACGGGCCGCGTCTGGGTCTCGAGCGCGTAGTGCACGCTGTCGTCGTCGACGATCGCGCCGTAGGAGGAGAACGGGTAGGCGCCGAACCGGCCCTCGAAGAAGTCGATCATCTCCGCTGTGCGCGCGAGACCCTGGTCGGCGCGAGGTCCCAGGTCACGGTCGACCGCGTCGACGAGCGGCAGGCCGTCAGGGGTGGTGGACGCGTGCAGCCGATAGTCGCCGATCGATGCCGTGGACAGGTAGCTCGCCATCGGATCGCCGGCGTGCCACACCCACGTCGTCCACCCCGCGCGGGTCCGCGAGGACACTCAGGTCACCGTTGGCCACGGCGGTCTTGCCCGCGGGCACGGTCACCCGGAAGTCGTAGGTCGCCTTGTCGGTCGGGTGATCGTTCACCGGGTACCACGTCGGCGCGCCGTCGGGCTCGTTGGCCACGAGCGCGCCGTCGGGCATCGACACCCACCCGTACAGCGAGCCGGTGACGTCGACGGGGCGCCCGGTCCTCCCGGAGTAGCGCACCCGGACGATGAACGTCTCTCCGTCGGCCAACCTGGGACGCGGTGAGATCACGAGCTCCTGGCCGTCGCGGCGGAAGCCGGCCGGCCGGCCGTCGACCGTCAGCCGCGAGATCTCGAAGCCGTGCAGGTCGAGGTCGAAGGTCGACAGGTCGTCGGTCGCCGTCGCTCTGATCGTGGCGACGCCCTCGAGGTGGCGGGCCCGCGGGTGGTAGGTCAGGTCGAGCAGGTAGTGACGCACTCCGTACCCGCCGTTCCCGGCCCGCGGGAAGTACCCGTCTCCCACGCCGGGCGCCCCGGGTTCGTCGCGGGTGCCTGCCGTGGCGGAGGGCGCCGCCACCGCGAGAGTGGCGGCCAGACCCACGGCCAGACCCACGGGCGGGATCGCGGCAGCCCTCATGGACGCCACGCTACGCCCTGCGCCAACGGCGTAGCTGATATCCACCCCGACATGCACCCCGACATGCACCCCGTGACTAAGCTCGGAGCGGGGCAGGCGAGAGGGGTCAGGATGGAGTTCATCGCGGTCGATCGGACTATCGCGGCGCCGGTCGAGCGGGTCTGGGAGGTGTTCACCGACGTCGGGCATGCCCAGGATCACCTGTCCGGAGTGACCGCCGTCGAGATGCTGAGCGAGGGTCCCTTCGGCGTCGGTACCCGCTGGCGCGAGACGCGCTCGATGTTCGGGCGCAGCGCCACCGAGGAGATGTGGGTCGCCGAGTGCGAACCGCCCCGGCGCTACGTCGTCAAGGCCGACGACAGGGGTACGCACTACGTGTCAGAGCTGTCGTTCGAGCCTGCGGGCGAGGGCGCGACGCTCGCCCGCATGACCTTCGGCCAGGAGAGCCCGGGGCGGCTGGCCCGCACCGTGGCGCGCCTGTTCGGCCCGGTGTTCCTGCGGCAGCTGACACGTGCGCTCCGGCAGGACCTCGACGACCTGGCTCGGGTCTGCGAGTCGCGGCCCGGTTCCGCCGGGTAGCCTCCGGGCTGCGTGGGCTGGCGGCCCTCAGAGGTTGCCGCGGCGCTCCTGTTCGCGTTCGATGGCCTCGAACAGCGCCTTGAAGTTGCCCTTGCCGAAGCCCATCGACCCGTGGCGCTCGATCAGCTCGAAGAATACGGTCGGCCGGTCCTGCACCGGTTTGGTGAAGACCTGCAGCAGGTAGCCGTCCTCGTCGCGGTCGGCGAGGATGCCGAGCTCGCGCATCTCCTCGAGGGACACCCGGGTCTCCCCGACCCAGTCGCCGAGCGTGTCGTAGTAGGCAGCAGGCGTGGCGAGGAACTCCACACCGGCCGTCCGCATGTGACGCACCGCGGCCGCGATGTCGTTGGTCGCCAGCGCGACATGCTGCACGCCAGGGCCGCCGTAGAACTGCAGGTACTCGTCGATCTGGGAGCGCTTCCTGCCCGGCGCGGGCTCGTTGATGGGGAACTTGACCTTGCCCGAGCCGTCGGCGACCACCTTGCTCATCAGCGCGGAGTACTCGGTCGCGATGTCCTCGCCCACGAACTCCTTCATGTTCGTGAAACCCATCACGCGGTGGTAGAAGCCCACCCACTCGTCCATCCGCCCCAGCTCCACGTTAGCTACGCAGTGGTCGATGGCCTGGAAGAGCCGCCGGCCCGGCGGGGGGACGATCGGTTCGCGGGCCACGAAGCCGGGCAGGAACGGGCCGTCGTACGCGCTCCGCTCGATCAGCGTGTGCCGCGTCTCGCCGTAGGTCCCGATCGCCGCGACGACGACCTTGCCCGTGTCGTCCGCGAGGACGTTCGGCTCCGCCAGGGCGCGCGCCCCGGCCGCGACCGCGTACCGGTATGCCCGCTCGGCGTCCGGCACCCGCAGCGCGACGTCGATGACGCCGTCGCCGTGGGCGGCGACGTGGCGCCCGGCGTCCGTGCCGGCCCGCACCTCGCCGGTGAGGACGAACCGCAC
>JBOHCZ010000318.1:0-2087 GCA_050699195.1 Streptomycetales bacterium | reverse complement strand
GCAGCACGTCGATGGCGAGCGTGCCTACATACATCGCGGGATGGCCGTCCCGCCCCCGGGGGCGCCGCCGGGCGGCACCGGGCGACGCGCCCGGGGGTTGCTGCGCGGAAGATCGCTCAAGTACGGGGCTTCTCACGCATCTCGAACGTCTCGATGACGTCCTCGACCTTGATGTCGTTGAACGAGCCCAGCCCGATGCCGCACTCGAAACCGTCACGCACCTCGGTGGCATCGTCCTTGAAGCGCTTGAGCGAGTCGACCGAGAGGTTGTCGGCGACGACGATGCCGTCACGCAGCAGCCGTGCCCTGCTGTTGCGCCTCACGGTCCCGGTCCGCACCATGGCGCCCGCGACGTTGCCGATACGCGGGACCCGGAACACCTCGCGAACCTCCGCAGTGCCGAGCTGAACCTCCTCGTACTCCGGCTTGAGCATCCCCCTGAGGGCGGCCTCGACCTCGTCGATCGCCTGGTAGATCACCGAGTAGTAGCGGACGTCGATGCCCTCGCGGTCGGCCAGTTCCCGGGCCTTGCCCTCCGGGCGGACGTTGAACCCGATGATCACGGCGTCCGACGCCGCGGCCAGCATGACGTTGGTCTCGGTGATCGCGCCGACACCGCGGTCGATGATGCGCAGCGCGGCGCCCTCCCCGACGTCGATCTTCTGCAGCGCGTCCTCCAACGCCCCGACAGACCCGGACACGTCGCCCTTGACGATCAGCCGGAGCTCCTCGGCCTCGCCCTTCTCGAGATCCTTGAAGATGTCCTCGAGTGTGCGCCGCCCGCGACTCGCGGCCAGCTGGGCGTTGCGCTCCCGCGCCTCGCGCCGCTCGGCGATCTGCCGGGCCACCCGGTCCTCAGTGACCGCGAGGAAGTTGTCGCCGGCGTCCGGCACCGAGGTGAACCCGACGACCTGCACCGGACGCGACGGGTCGGCCTCCTTGACCTGCCTGCCGTTCTCGTCGAGCATCGCCCGGACCCGCCCGTGCGCGTCCCCGGCGACGATCGAGTCGCCCACGCGGAGGGTGCCACGCTGCACCAGCACCGTGGCCACCGGGCCCCGCCCGCGGTCCAGGTGCGCCTCGATGGCCACGCCCTGGGCCTCCTGGCCGGGGTTGGCCTTCAGGTCCAGGGCCGCGTCGGCCGTCAGCAGGATGGCCTCGAGCAGGTCGTCGATGTGCAGCAGGGCCTTGGCGGAGATGTCGACGAACATGGTTTCGCCGCCGAACTCCTCGGCCACGAGCTCGTACTCGGTGAGCTGGCTGCGGACCCGCTGCGAGTCGGCGCCCTCCTTGTCGATCTTGTTGACCGCCACGACGATCGGTACCCCCGCGGCCTTCGCGTGGTTGAGGGCCTCCACGGTCTGGGGTTTCACCCCGTCGTCGGCGGCGACGACGAGCACCACGATGTCGGTGACCTGCGCGCCACGGGCCCGCATCGCGGTGAACGCCTCGTGACCGGGGGTGTCGATGAACGTGATCGCCCGTTCGCCGTGCTGCACCTGGTAGGCACCGATGTGCTGGGTGATGCCGCCGGCCTCGCCTTCGGCGACCTGGGTGCGCCGGACGGCGTCCAGCAGCTTGGTCTTGCCGTGGTCGACGTGCCCCATGACCGTGACGACCGGGGGACGTGGCAGCAGGTCACCCTCACCGCCCACGTTCTCGCCGAACTCGAGGTTGAACGACTCGAGCAGTTCGCGGTCCTCGTCCTCGGGCGAGACGACCTGGATGTCGTAGTTGAGCTCGGCCCCGAGCAGCTGGAGGGTCTCGTCGTTGACCGACTGTGTTGCGGTCACCATCTCGCCGAGGTGCAGCAGCGCCTGGACCAGCGAGGCGGGGTTCGCCCCGATCTTCTCGGCGAGATCTGTCAGCGACGACCCACGCGGCAGCCGGACCGTGTCACCACCGCCCCGCGGGAGCTTGACCCCCCCGATCGATGGCGCCTGCATGTCAAACTCCTGACGGCGCTGCTTCTTCGACTTCCGGCCGCGGGCCGGTCCGCGGCCACCGGGGCGTCCGAAGGCACCTTGGGTGCCCCCGCGGCCACGACCGCCGGGACGTCCACCGCCGACCGGAGGACGGCCGGCGCC
>JBOHCZ010000317.1:0-3723 GCA_050699195.1 Streptomycetales bacterium | reverse complement strand
ATACAGAGCGGAATGGTTCGGATGCGGAGAGTAGTCACGGCAAGCGAGCGTAATCCGGCGGGAGGTACCGGCCGTGAATCGTCCCCGCGAAAACCCCCGATCGTGTAGACAACGAAAGCATGAGGAGCCGGGGACGTCGCGGGCTCGCCGCTGCCCTGCTCGGGGTCGTCGCGGCGTGCTCGGCGCCCTGGGAGGACGCCTCCCCACCCCGCGGGAGGGCCGGTGACGCGGGCGGCCAGCCGCAGGCCGTGACAGGCGGCACGGCCTCACCCGCGCCACCCGGCGCCTCGCCAGGTGGCGCGCCGGCATCGTCCTCCCCGCGCACCTTCACCCTCGTGGCCGCAGGTGACGTGCTCATCCACCCGCCCGTCACGGCGCAGGCACACCGCGACGGCCACCGGCGGGGCTATGACTTCCGGCGCATCCTGGCCGGCGTCAAGCCGGTCGTGGCGGGCGCCGACCTCGCGATCTGCCACCTCGAGACCCCGCTCGCGCCCTCCGGCGGGCCGTTCGAGGGCTACCCCACATTCGACGCGCCCCCACAGGTCGCCGAGGGGCTGGCGGCCACCGGCTACGACACCTGCTCGACGGCGTCGAATCACACCCTCGACCAGGGCGCGAGCGGCGTCGCGCGGACCCTGGACGCCCTCGACGACTCGGGGATCCGGCACGCGGGCTCGGCGCGGTCCCACGCTGAGGCGCACCAGCCGACGATCATCGATGTCGAAGGCGCACTCGTCGCCCATCTCTCGTACACCTTCAGCTTCAACGGGATCTCCCCCTCGGCATCCTGGATCGCGAACCCGATCGACCGCGAGGCGATCCTCCGTGACGCGCGGAAGGTACGGCAGGCCGGCGCGCAGGTGGTCGTCGTCAGCCTGCACTGGGGCTCGGAGTACTGGCACGAGCCGACCCCGGAGCAGCGTGACCTCGCCGAGGCGCTGCTGTCCTCCTCCGCGGTCGACCTGATCGTCGGTCACCACGCCCACGTGGTGCAGCCCTTCGAACGCGTCGACGGCAGCTGGGTCGCCTACGGGCTCGGCAACCACCTCGCCCACCACGCAGAGCCGGTGGGAGAGAGCGAGGAGGGCGTGATCGCCCGCTTCACCTTCGGCGAGACCCGGGACGGCCGGTGGAAGGTCACGAAGGCCGAGGCCATCCCCACGCTCATCGATCTCGGCCCGCCGCTGCGCGTGGTAGCCCTGCCCGCGGCGCTGTCCGCGACGCGCACCCCGCTGCCGGAGCGGCAGCGGGTCCGCTACGGGCAGGGTTACCAGCGCACCAGGAACGTGCTGACCGGCCTCGGTGCGGACGACGCCGGGCTCGTGGTGCCGCGGCCGGCGACGCAGGACGGCCACGAACGTTCTCAGGCCCCGGGGTGACGGAATCGCACGTCGCAGGTTAGTCTCAAGCGCTATCCGGCACTGGCACCGACGCGGAGGAAGAGCGCTTGAGCAACCTGCCGGAGCCCCGACCCCGACGCTGGCCGGAAAAGGCCGAGAGCGACCCGGAGCGGGAGGTCCATGTCGTCACGTCGGCGCGCTGGGCGGCCCGAAATGGCGCGCCGGAGGACACCCAGGTCGTGCCGAGGGCCCGGCCCGCTCCCACCCCCGGGCAGGGCATCGGCGACACCACCCCCGGCGTCGTCGGCGACTACGGTTCTGACCAGGGACCCCACTCGGGCGCGGAACACACCGCCATCCTGCCCGCCCTTGCCATCGAGTCGGGCGAGTCGGGGCCGCGCTCGGCACGGCGGCGGCACCGGGGGAAGCGGCGACGGCGTTCCCGTGGCATGGTTCCGCTCCTCGCCGCGGGGGTGGCGGGGTTCGTGCTCCTGGCGGTGCTGGGCTTTTTAGTCGGGACGCTCGCGCGGGGCGGCGACGCGGGCGAGGGCGGGGACGGCCAGCAGGCTCCGGTGCAGCGCTCATCCTCGTCAGGCACGTTCCAGAGGCAGGCGAAGGCCCTCGATGCGCTCCTCGACAGCAGCGCGACGTCGCGTACGAATGTCAAGGCGGCGGTCATCTCGGTGCTCAGCTGTGCAGGCGCGGGTCAGGCCGGCGGGCAGCTGCGCGCCGCGGCGCGGGAGCGCGAGCTCCTGGTGCAGCGGCTCGACGCGCTGCGCACCGGCCAGATCCCGAACGGGAACGCCGTCATGCGCAGCCTGCGCGCATCGTGGATGCACTCCGCGAAGGCCGACCGGGCGCTCGCCGCTTGGGCCGACCAGGTCGCCGCCAGCGGCTGCCAGGGCGGCGAGCCTCCGCAGACCGCGGACTACCAGACCGGAGTCCGCAGCAGCATCGCGGCGAGGCAGGCGAAGCAGGAGTTCGTCGACCGGTGGAACCCGGTGGCCAGGAGCGCGGGGCTGCCTGCCCGCAACGAGAACCACATCTAGCCCTGCGCCGGGCCGGCCGTGTCCGGCGTCGCGACTGCCTCACAATGGCCTCATGAGCGAGCGCGCTCCAGAGGAGCCGAAGGAGTACGTCCTCACCCTCTCGTGCCCGGACCGTCGCGGCATCGTGCACGGCGTGTCGCGGTACCTGCTCGAGATGGGCTGCAACATCCTGGACAGCCAGCAGTTCGGGGACCGCGACAGCACGCTGTTCTTCATGCGCGTGCACGTCGCCGCCGAGGAGCCGGGGGTCACTCTGGCGATGCTCCGCGCCGGCTTCGAGGCGGTCGCCGGGTCGTTCGGGATGCGGTGGGCGATCCACGACCGCGACGATCGGATGCGCGCGCTGATCCTGGTGTCGCGACACGGCCATTGCCTCAACGATCTCCTCTTCCGGCACCGGGGCGGTGCGCTCGGCGTGGACGTCGTGGCCGTCGCTTCCAACCACCCCGACCTCGGTGAGATGGCCGCCTGGCACGGCGTCCCCTACCACCACATGCCGGTGACTCCGCAGACCAGGGCCACGCAGGAGGCCCAGCTGCTCGGCCTCGTGGACGAGCGCCGGGTCGACCTCGTGGTGCTCGCGCGCTACATGCAGGTGCTCTCCGACGAGCTGTGCAAGCGGCTCGACGGGCGGGTGATCAACATCCACCACTCGTTCCTGCCGAGCTTCAAGGGCGCGAAGCCCTACCACCAAGCGCACGCCCGGGGGGTGAAGATCGTGGGGGCGACCGCCCACTACGTCACGGCCGACCTCGACGAGGGCCCCATCATCGAGCAGGAGGTGGCGCGGGTCGACCATGCGATGGACCCCGAGGAGCTCGCGGCCGTGGGCCGCGACCTGGAGTCCCAGGTGCTCGCCCGCGCGGTGACCTGGCACGCGCAGCACCGGGTGCTGCTCAACGGCACCCGTACGGTGGTGTTCCGCTGAACCATCAGCACCGGCCCGGTCGGATCCGGGAGTTGCGCACCGCGACGTCGCCCGGGAGGGCCGCAATCTCCACGCAGTTGCCCTGGATGCCGCTGCGGCGGCTCTTGTGCCATCGGGCGGGCGGCAGGTCGGTGGCCGGCATGCCGTTGTGGCTACCCATCACTCCGTCAGCTCGTCTCGGATCGTACGGATCATCTCGACGGACTCCTCGGGTGTCGCGCTGGCGACGACGACGCGGTCGGCGGTTTCGACGTAGCGGTCCACATCGCTGCGCTTGTCCAGGCCGGCTGACTCACCGGCCGGGACGCCCACCCGGGGGTTCGCCCTGCAGGTGCCGGGTGAGCCCACGTACCCCCGCGGCGTAGATCCGGCCGCCCGGCCGGTACCGCGCCAGCGCCGCGCG